>JAZUFY010000050.1:0-3853 GCA_045640925.1 Bacteroidales bacterium | reverse complement strand
TCATATTACAACAAAAGAGCCACAATTTCTTGCAGCTCTTTTTTTCTCGCTCCCCAAGCAGGACTTGAACCTGCGACCCCCTGATTAACAGTCAGGTGCTCTAACCAACTGAGCTATTGAGGAGTGTTGCTCTTTTCCTTTAAAGCGAGTGCAAAGATACACACTTTTTTTGAATCAACAAAATTTTTTTTTATTTTTCTCAAAACAATTTATTTAAATCACTCACAATCAAACGTTGCCAATCGCAAAAAATTTATCATATCGCTTGCCACAAGGCTGCATTGTGACTGTTTTTGCACCGCAATATCGGCAGATTTGCCATGTAGCCACACCCCCATACAAGCACATTCTTCTGCATTCAACTGATTATCTTTATTTTGCGATAAAATTCCTAATATTATGCCCGTCAAAACATCGCCACTTCCTGCTGTGGACATACCCGCATTTCCCGTGGTATTCACATACATAGCGCCATTTGTGCCAGCAATCTGCGTGCGATGACCTTTATACAAAATTACCGCACCTAATTGTTTTGCCATCTCCAGCTGTGCCTCCATACGTTGTTCGGCACCATCATAGCGGCCAAACAAACGCTCAAACTCCTTGGCATGAGGAGTGAGCACCGTGGCAGCCTTTCGTTGCGACAAAAGCGGAAACATCACTTCTCGATTTTTCGCCAACATATTCAACCCGTCGGCATCCACAACCAGCGGTTTCGCTCGCGACACTTCAAGCAAGGCAAGCAAAGCCTCCGAACTTTCGGCACCCAACCCTGGCCCTACCGCCACGGCATCGTACTTCGAAAGCTCTTCTGCGGTGAAAAGGTGGCACCAGCGGGCCTCATCTTCATCAACCGACACCATGGCTTCGGGAACCGCTGTCTGCATTATATCGACTCCTTTGCGAGGAACATGCACCGTCAACAGCCCTGCCCCCATACGCAAGCAGGCACGAGCAGCAAGCACCGCCGCCCCCATCTTGCCATAACTTCCCGCCACAAGCAGGGCATGGCCGTAAGTCCCCTTATGGCTCTCGGGGTTACGGTTGTTCAAAAAATCGGGCCACACAGGGCGGTTCACTTCAATGGTTTTCATGATACTTCTTTATTGGTCAAAAAAAGCGGGGCCGAAACGGCTCCGCCTTCATATATCGGTCGAAACCTTTTAAAAACGATAGGTCAGTCCCATCTGATAGGTCAACGTTCGATTCGAAGCCTCATAGGGGGCTTTATAGATGCTGGTCAAGCTGTGGTAATAATCGCAACCGAAATGCAGCTGCCATTCGGGATTGATGCGGAGCGATATTTCGACAGCGGCGGCCAATCCTGCGTCCCAACGATGGTCGAATTCGGGCTCGAAACCGCGTTTCCACCCCGTGCCGCAATCATTCGTTGCCGAGAATATATAACCCGTGCGGTACTGAGTGCTCCAATATGCCCCATAAACGCCTCCCATCAGATGCACTCGGAGCACATTGCCGCCCAAAGAGAGGTCGGCCATCAAAGGCACCTGGACATACATGTTGTTGCAGTCGGTTTCGTATTCGGTGTTAGGGAGCGTTGTGTTAAAATTGAAATTCTTCGACAAAACCTGAAAATCGGTACGCAAGCCAAAGAGCCTGTTGAACTGGTACCCCGCACGAATGTCCAAATTCAACCCATTGTCAGTACTCGAAATAGTGGATAACGGATAATTGACAATCTTCAGATTATTGAGCGATCCACCCAACATGATGCCGAGGTACCACTCGCCGTTATAGTTTTCGATAATCGTCAAAGAGTCTCCCCCATTCTCACCATCAGCGGGTGCCGTAGGCCTTGCTTTGAGCCTCTCGTCTTCGGGAAGTTTGCTGTATCCACGCTTGCTTTTTACCACCCCCTCGTTCTCCTTGTCGGCCTTGGTATCGGCAGGGGGCTCGCTTTCGGCTTTCTGCACATTGTTAAACACCTGCCCGTTTTGCAGAAAAACTCGCGTAGATGGGACCACCTGGCTGACAAACAAGGCTTGTTGAAGTGCCTCATATCTGTTTGCGGGCACAAGAGCGTATGCTATCACACCTTGCCGCGACTGCACCAGCACACCGTATTTGTCGAGCGAATCCTGCGGCACGTCACGATTGGCAAGCGTTATCACTACCGAGACGTACTCATTGAGATTCGCGGCATTAGCGCCAGAATCCTGAGCGCGAGACGCTCCCGCCATAAGTAGCAATAACACAACGACAACAATTTTCTTCATATAATACGATTTTTTGAAATTGCAAAAATACGAATAATTTCTGACATAGCAAGACTTTTTTGTTGCAGAAATAACAAGGCAACTATGCGGCTTCGGTACCTGCCCGCACGAACATCGTTGTTTCGAAGATAACAACTCGTTTGTTTCTCGCTTTAGGTGTCCCATACGTAGCGAGGGGACAGAAATGGGACAATAATGGGACAACATTGGGACAATGATGAGACAACATTGGGACAACATTGGGACAATAGTGGTACAACGAAGGCACGAAAATCTTAATTTCGACACTTTCGAAATCCCGAACTGTTAAAAAACCATAAATGTTAAAGCATTCGCTATATATATGATTAATTATTCGTACTTTTGCATTTCATATTTTAATGTCAAATAAAACTATGTTACACAAACTCAAACACTTGGGAATTATTGTCATGCTTGCAGCAGCTCCGATATTCTTCTTTTCGAGCTGTTTGAAGGATTCCGATGAGACCATCGTGCTTCCCTTCCCCTATGGCAAAATACCCTATTCGGTTATCCCGCAAGATGTGCAGGATTCGCTTCAGGCGCATGGGTTTAAAATTAACGAGGGTACAAATCCGCCCTTTATCGAGGGCCGATATCTGTCCAGCCCTCACAAGTTGACCTACGCGTCGGACAATTATGTTAACCCCCGCTTCTACAATGTCTACATGCGTATGGCGGGGCAGACCCCTCGCAACCGCGTTGTCTACAGCGAGACGCAGGACACCAACGTCCAAGGCAAATCGCTCGAGGCTTGCGTTATCGGCAACGAAAACTCCTTCAGCATGTACTGCATCCAGGTGCAGAGCGAGTTGAACGCTCAGCAGGACACGCTGTGGAGCTGCAAGACCGCCACGGTGGTTTCAGGCATTCTGAACACCCAGGGCATTGCAAACTGCCAGTACGCCCAAGTGGTGCTCGACACTTTTTCGTCGAGCCCCGTCTATGCCACTCGTCTGCCGGGCAAGGGCACCTACCGTATTTTCTGTGATTCCGACAGCTTGGCTGTCAACAATTGGTAATTTTTGTAAAGAAAGGTATATATAATGAAAAACAAATTTTATATATTGCTAATCTTGCTTTTTGCAACCATGGTGGCACAGGCCCAGGTGCCCGCCACCGATTCGGTTCAGGCACCCGCAACTGACAGCCTCAGCGCCATAGTTCCCAGTGCCGACACCGTGGCAGACGCTGCCATCGTGTCCGATTCGACCGTGGCCGACACCAATGCCAATATGGTCAAGGGTGAAACCGAGTCCGAATCCATTTTCGTTTATCCGCGCAGTTTCATCGGTGTCCGCGGCGGTATGAACTTCGCCGATATGTACTACACCAACGAGCCCATCCGCAATGCTTACGACCACTATCTACAGGGGCATCCCCTTATCGGATTGTTCGGTCACTTTCAGTTGGGCAACAGCAATTTCTCGCTGCGTCCAGAACTGAGTTATGTCGGTCGTGGCGACTCCCTGCATTGGGAGGATGTGCATTACTGCATGAGCGTGAACTACATCGATGCCCGCATTCCGCTGACTTACAATTTCCGCAAACACGGCAGCCGTGTTTCGCCGTATGTCATGCTGGCACCCCAGTTC
>JAZUFY010000049.1:0-12012 GCA_045640925.1 Bacteroidales bacterium | reverse complement strand
TTCGGATTGAAAAAAAAGTCGTACCTTTGCATTTTCAATAAATTCGCATAATAAAAATATAAACTTTATAATTACTTATGAAAAAAGTCATTTTCTCGCTTACCCTTGCAATGCTGGTGATGCTTCCCGCAGCCAGCCGTGCCGACGAAGGCATGTGGCTCCTTTCGCTTATCGGCAAGAACTACGCCGATATGCAGAAGGCAGGCCTCAAACTCACGCCCGAAGACATCTACAGTATCAACCAGAGCTGCCTCAAGGACGCCATCGTGGGCCTCGGCAACGAAGGCCGCCCCTTCTGGCACTTCTGCACGGGCGAAATAATCAGCGACAAGGGCCTCATTTCGACCAACCACCACTGCGGCTACGGCAAGCTGCAGGAGCATTCGTCGGTGGAACACGACTATCTGCGCGACGGCTTCTGGGCCTACAACATGTCGCAGGAGCTGCCCAACCCGGGTCTCACCGCCTCCATACTCGTGCGCATGGAGGATGTCACCAACCGCGTGATGGAGTGCCTCTCTGACGATATGAGCGAGGCCGACCGCGCCAAGGCTGTGAACAACATCAGCGAGCGTATTGCCCGCGAGGCCGTCCAAGGTACCGACTATGATGCCATGGTGAAGCCCATGTTCAACGGCAACCAGTATTTCCTTTTCGTGCACATCATCTACAAGGATGTGCGCCTCGTGGGTGCTCCTCCTTCGTCGATGGGCAAATTCGGAGGCGACACCGACAACTGGTCGTGGCCCCGTCACACCTGCGACTTCTCGATGTTCCGCATCTACACCGCCCCCAACGGCAAGCCTGCCGCCTACGCAGCCGAGAATATCCCCCTGAAACCCAAGCACCACCTGCCCGTGAGCAATCGCGAGCTGAAGGATGGCGACTATGCCATGGTGATGGGTTTCCCCGGCACCACCAACCATTTCCTCACCTCCTACGGCTTGAAGGAGACGATGGAGGTCACCAACGATCTCCGCTACAAACTCCGCACCGTGAAAATCAACGTCTTGCGCGAGGAGATGGCCAAAGACCAAGCTGTGAAAATCAAATACGCCTCCAAGTATGCCAGCTGCTCCAACTACTGGAAATACAGCAACGAGCAGAACAAGGCCCTCACCGAGCTCAACACCATGGGCCTCAAGGTGCAGATTGAGGACGAATACCGCCAGTGGGCAAAGGACAAGGATCCCAAATACCTCAAGGCTCTCGGCCTGATCGAGCAGAGCTATGCCGACCGTCGCGAGTTGCAAGAGGCCATCACTTATCTTGACGAAGGTCTCCTCGAGGGTCCCGAACTGCTCTACCAATCCACCCTCTTTGGTCGCAAGATCAAGGCTCTCTGCCAGGAGACGAACCAGGATGTCCGCGATGGTATGCTGGCCGAGCTCCGCACCGAAGCCGAAGCATTCTACAAGGATTACGACGAGGCTGTCGAGCAGCGCGTTACCGCCCGCATGATGCAGTATGTCTACCAAACCATCAACATCAACTACATTCCCGACTACCTCAAGAATGCAGACCGCAAATTCAGAGGCGATTTCGACGCTTTTGTGGCCAATATGTTCAGCCGTTCCATCTTCGCCAACCAAGATGCTTTCATGAAGTTCCTCAAAGACCCCAACGTCAAGGCACTTGAAAACGACGAGGTTTACAAGGCCGGCAGCAACATCCTGGCAAAATACCGCGAGGTATACAACGGTGTGCCCAAGGAGAGCCGCGACAACCTGACCCGCGGCACCCGCGACTTTGTTGACGGCATACTCCAAATCAATGCCGGCAAGAAACTCATGTCGCCCGATGCCAACAGCACCATCCGCCTCACCTACGGCAATGTGAAAGCCTACGACCCCAAGGACGGCGTGAGTTATCACCACTACACCACAATTGAGGGTGTGATGCAGAAAGAAGACCCCACCCCTGGCGGCGAATTCAATGTGCCCCAGCGTCTTAAAGATCTCTACAACGCCAAGGATTTCGGTCCCTATGTGAACAAACGCGGCGAACTGCCCACCTGCTTCATCACCAACAACGACATCACCGGAGGCAACAGCGGCTCGCCCGTGCTTGACGCCTACGGCAACCTCATCGGTTTGGCCTTCGACGGCAACGGAGAAGCCATGTCGGGCGACATCGATTTCGAGGAGAACCTGCAACGCTGCATCTGCCTCGACACCCGCTACATGCTCTTTGTTATCGACAAATACGCCAACGCCCAGAACCTTATCGACGAACTTGATATTGTTCGGTAATTGGTAAATAGTGAATAGTGACTGGTGAATAGTGACTGGGAGGGCGGAAGCCACCTATTCACTATTCATTATTCACTATTCACAATTCACATATATATGAATTATACATATAATACTATAGGTACTTGCAGCGCACGTATCGATTTCGAGGTGCGCGAAACTCCTCTCCCCGACGGCACCACTCGGCGAACCTTGCACAACGTGATCTTCTATGGTGGCTGCAACGGCAACCTTCAGGGCATCTCCCGCCTTGTGGAGGGGATGGAAATAGACGCCGTGCTGGAAAAACTGGAAGGCATCAGTTGCAACGGAGGCCCCACAAGTTGCCCCGACCAGTTGTGCCAGGCTTTGCGAAAAATACAATAAATAATCAAGTTACCAAACAATAAAACATTACGTATGAAAAAACACTTGCTATTATTTGCCTTAGTTCTTGGTTCTCTGACTTCGTGGGCATACGATTTCAGCGCCGTGGCTCCCAGCGGACAGGTGCTGCATTACAATATCAACGGCTCGGAAGTCTCCGTGGTGGGTGTTGACGGGGTGGTTGAAATCACCGTCTTTGATATGCTCGGACGAGTGGTGGGTACCTACCGCGACGTGTCGGTATTCTCGGTGTCGGCACTGGCCAGGGACTCCTATATCGTCAAGGTCGTCACCGCCGACGGTCATGTCGAATACCGCAAACTGATAAAGCAGTAAAATTATCAACCCATGTGCTGCGGTGTTTTTGCACCGCAGCACATTATAATTTTAATGATATGAAAAAATGTTTGTTACTATTTTTGACGGCAATGTTCGCGACAGGCCTCCTTACTGCCCAGGAATGGCGGTGGGCTCATACCTACGGAGGGAGGAAGAGTAATGACGGATTTGACCGAAACCGAATGCATCGCATTGCTTTGGACAGCTTGGGCAATCTGTATATGTTGGGCGAAGTCGGGAGGTTGAGCCATCTTGACGGCACGACCACCTCTTTCCCCGAACCCGCCTTTGGAGGATGGGACGGAGTTGCGACGGTCTTTGCAAAATTCGATGCCAATGGCAACTTGGTGTGGAGCAAGCAGCTTAGAAGTTATCAGAATCATGCAGGCCCCATGTGGATGGAGCTACAAGGAGATAGGTTGTATGTGATGGCTAACACTGCCTTGGAAAACACCACGTCGGGAGCATCTTATATCTATTACTGGGACACCCTGGTGTACCGAAATGCCGTGATACAGATACCTTCCAATGAACGGGTGTTGCCGTTCAAGTTCGGACGTTGGACGGTGATGGCTACATTCGACTTGGACGGAAATCTGCTGGACAACCATTTCGTCCACATTTCAAATGGAGCCTTATTGCTGCCTCTTGGCCCCGACGGGCTGTTCCATCGGGACAAGCAGAATAACTCCTATGTCTTTACCGTTAATGCTTATGACAGCATTACCCATTTTTCGATGGACGACACCCCTGGCAGAACCTTTACCTATGAAAAAGAGCATAATCATGTCGATATTTGGATGTACAAAATATCGTCAGACTGGCAGATGCAGTGGGTCAAACCTGTATTCCATCATACAAGAGGAGGATATTATGATACATTATATCATTCATTTATAAACAATTGTTTTCTGTCAGGCATATCCTACGATGAAGAGGACAACATGTATGTTACGGGGTATTTAGCAATGTTTAGTCACAGAGGCAGCTATGAAGGTTTGAACGACTATCCTTGCTATATCTATTTGGATAGTACCGAACAGCACTATATCCGTGTAGACAATGATTATGATGCCCAATTTAAAAGTTTTATCATCAAATATGATACCAATGGCAATGTGCTGTGGGTCAATCATCCCTACAGCCGAGAGTATGACCATGATTTGTCACTTGCCTGCTGCTACTTTTTTGGCAATCAGGTGGCCGACAGTTCGGTCTATGTACTTGTCAGAGGCATTTCCGAATACAACGGTTATGTCTATTTTGACAACGACACTAATACGGCACTTCCCACAACGCAGACACTTCCCATTATAGAAAATACGGGTTTTGTACGTTTCAACAAACATACAGGGCGATATCTTAATTACGGAGGCGATACTCTTACCAGCAGGTATAATATGATAGCTTTTGACAACTCGTCCCTGTCTATCACCAACAACCAGGTGGTGTATTCATGCGGTGATAACGACTTTGTCCACCTGATGCGTTTTTCACCAACAGGCACACTACTGTCCAAAACACCCATCTGCGACAGGTTGAGCTCAACCACACCTCTCGTTGGGGCCGCACTTGGATATGTTGCTACCGACGAACAGGGCCATCTGGCCCTCTCTATGCACTGGAACGATGCCCCCGATTTCAATCTCGACACCGTGGCGGTGCATGGCACCCAGGGACACAGCAATGTGATTTTCGCCATGGCCTACGACGAGAACCTCACCATCCCTTACGAACCGCCTCTCTACACCGTCACGACCCGATCGAGCAATTCCGGCTATGGACACGTCATCGGTGACGGCACCTATCCTGAAAACACAATCGTCACCCTCAACGCCATCGCCGACCACAATTGGACACACTTCGTCCGCTGGCAGGACGGCGACACCAACAATCCGCGCACCTTCCGCCTCACCCAGGATAGCCTCTTCACCGCCTTCTTCGAGACAAATGACACCATCGGCATCCCTTCCGTAACTGCTAACGCTCTCTTCACCCTCACCCCGAATCCTGCCCACGACTATGTCACGCTGGGTGTCTCCGACCCGAAGCATTGCAGCGTGACCATCGCTGACGCCGCAGGCCGTGAGGTACGCAGCCTCACGACCACTGCCGCCCAGACCCGCATCTCCACCCGCGACCTGCCCAAAGGCATCTATTTCGTCACCCTCAAGACCCCCCAAGGCTCCAGCACTCAGAAACTCGTGTTGGAATAAGACAATGCAGGGCCGAAGAGAGGAAAGGCTATTCTCCAGCGGTGGTGTACCAGTTCTTGAACTCGTTGACGCGGGCCTTGGGAACAACGATACGCTCGGGGGTGTCGACTACAAGCGATAGGGTGTATTTGCCCAAAAGCCAGACGGACAATTCTTTGATGGCCCTATGGGCGACAATGTATTGTCGATTGACACGGAAGAAGCGTTTGGGGTCGAGGTACGACATGATGACATCGAGTGGTTTGTCGACCGAATAGTGGCGGCCCGAATAGGTAACCCCTACGGCCACTTTGTTGTCGAGATAGATGAAGGCTATGTCGGCCACGGCCACAGGGACCAATTTGTCGCGCACAGGGACGAGGAGATGACTCTTGTAGGTGCGGCTCTGCTGCCGGAGCATCTCGATGGCCTTGGAGAGCGATTCGGTGTCGGTGCTTTTGCTGCCTCCCATGCGTTGCAGTTTGTCGAGGGCCCGCTGAAGGTCGTCGCGGTTGATGGGTTTGAGCAGATAGTCGATGCTGTTGACTTGGAAGGCCTGAAGGGCATACTGGTCGTAGGCGGTGGTAAAGATGATGGGGCATTTGGGGGTGACTTGGTCGAAGATGCGGAAGGCGAGGCCATCGGCCAGATGTATGTCCATGAAGATCACCTCGGGATGGGTGTTTTGAGAAAGCCATTCCACCGATTCTTCCACACTTTGCAATACGGCCACGATGCGGAGGTCGGGAGCCACTATGGCGAGCTGCCGTCGCAGATTGAGCACGGCTACGGATTCGTCTTCTATGATTAGGGCGGTCATGAGAATTGAGAATTGAAAATTGAAAATTGAAAATGTTTTTGTGACTAGTGACTTGTGAAATGTGATATGTGATATGTGATAAGAAAGCGCTCATTTCACTTTTCACCATTCACTTTTCACCAGTCACATTTCACTATTCACATTTCACTAGTCACAAGTCACAAGTCACAAGTCACATATTAACGGTATTTCTACTGTGAAGGTGCCTTGGACGCTGCTTACGAGGATGTCTTTGTGGAAAAGCAGTTGGTAGCGTTGGCTGAGGTTGGCCAGACCTATGCCTGAGGATTGGCTGTCGGGGTCGCATTTGGCGTGGATGGGGTTGCTGATGAGGAGTGTGTGATGGTCGGTGTTGCGTAGGGTGACGGTCAGGGGGTAGCGGTCGCTGACGACATTGTGTTTGATGGCGTTTTCGAGCAAGAGCTGCACGCTGATGGGCACCACAAGGTGGTTGAGGCACGCGGGGTCGATGTGGCGTTCTACGCGGAAGTTGTCGCCATGACGTATCTGCATCATGGCAATGTAGTTGTCGGCAAAGGCCAGTTCGTCGGCCAAGGTGACCTGTTTCTGCTGTTGCATGATGTAGCGGTAGGACAAGGCCAGCTGCTGAAGGTAGCGATGGGCACGGTCGTCGTCGACACCGATGAGGCCGTCGAGGGTGTTGAGCGAGTTGAAGAGGAAGTGGGGGTCCACCTGGTTCTCGAGGGCGTCATATCGGGTACGGATGTTCTCGGCCTGTATGTGCTCTTTTTCCAACACCAGTTGTTGCCGGCGAGTAATGTTGAAGAGAAGGAGGGTGATGAGTATGACCGTCAGGGCCACAAAGCCGTCCTTGACCATGCTGATGTCGAGCAGGGTGCTGATGCCCCACGAGGGGAAGATGTAGATGCGCAGCCACCGCGAGAGGAGGCTGTAGGCGAAGGCTATGACCAACGAACCGGCAATGGCCCACACGAAGCAACTGGTAGCACTCTGAGTGAGGCTGGTCAGACCGCCTGCGGTGGCATGGCGGAAGATGTAGAAGCAATAGAAGAAGAGCAAGAAGGTAATAAGCAAGAGGTGTATGAGCGAGAAAATCATCTGCTCGGTGCTGAAGGGAACGATGTCGCCAAAACGGAGGTTGTCGATCTGCAATATGCCTGTGAGTATGATGCCCGTGGCAGAGGCCATGATGACGGCATTCAACACGGTGAAAGGGTGTTCGATGCGCAGGGGTGGCAGTTTTTTGCCAAGAAAAGTACTATTCATGGGGTTAGTGACTTGTGATTAGTGACTTGTGACTTGTGATTAGTGACTTGTGAATTGTGAATTGTGAATTGTGAATTGTGATTAGGTGGCTCCCGCCTTCGTTTTTCGTTTTTCGTTTTCGTTCTTCGTTTTCGTTCTTCGTTTTCGTAACCGTAGGTTTTCGTTCTTAACTCTTAACTGTGATTGGTGGTATGATTATAACGTGACTGAGGGTGTTTTATTTTTGAGTTGTGAATTGTTTTCGCTTCGCAGTCGTAGGGATGCGGTTACGAAATACACTATTGTTTGCAGCCAAAGGGCAAGATACTCGTATCTGACTTGAGGCAAGGTTGCACCCATGGAGTTGATGCGGATAAAGCCTTGTATGCCATGTGTGGAGGGGAATATGGCACCCAGCACCCTCCAAACACCAGGCATATTGCACTGCGGCCACACTGCCCCCGAGATGAACAGCAGCACGACGCTGAAGAAGATGCAGACAACTATGCCTGAGTCACGCTCGCGGACAAAGCTGCACACTGTCATGCAGAAGAATATTGTAGCCAACAGGAATGGCAGCAGGAACAGGCACAAATCGCCCAATCGTCCGATATGGGGCAAACCAAAAAGTCGGGGCGCAAGTACCAAATCTATGGCCACCAAGGGAATGTAGAGCACCAAATAGGCCAGCGCTCTGCCCCAAGCCACTCGCCACGAATGTTTGCGACGCAGCCGTGCAGGGATGGCCTCCAAGGTGGTGTGTTCCTCACGGGCGGTGCCGAAGATGATGCTGATGCCTAAGAAGATGGTCTGGTGGATGACCAGCACCAGCAGGGCTGGCACAAGGAAGCTTGTGAAGCCGCCCCCAGGAGAGTAGAGTTTGACATCGTCGTAGGGGATGGGCTGTGTCAGTTCGTCGGCCCTCTCGCCTGTGATGCCTGTCAATGAGTAGCGTTTGAGCTGTATGTCCTGCATCTCGTCCACCAACACCCCCGAAGCACCTGTGAGCACACTGCGGTAGTAGAGGAAGCTGCTCATATCGCAAAACAGACACACGCGGGCAGTTCGGAGCGTAGCCAAGCGTTCGGAGTAGTCGTTGGGGAAATAGACAATGCCGTTGATGCGGCGCTCGCGCATGAGGCGTTGGGCCTCGGCCATGCTGCAGCAATGGTAGTCGACGTTTATCTCGGGCGTAGCGTCGAGTTTGCGGATGAAACGGCGGCTGTCCTCGCTGTCGGAGTCGTCGACCACAGCCACGGGGAGATTGCGCACCATCTCATTCTTGTAGATGGCGCCAAAGATGAGCGGATAGAGCAGCGTGGCTATCATAAAGATAAGCAGGGCCCCTTTGTCGTGACGGATGCGACGAAGCTCGATGATGAAGACGTCACTTATATCTTTTAAAAACTGCATAATCAATTTTGTTATGTGAATAGTGACTTGTGAAATGTGATATGTGATATGTGATATGTGATAAGAAAGCGCTCATTTCACTTTTCACCATTCACTTTTCACCATTCACTAGTCACTATTCACTATTCACTTTTCCATTCAACAACATAACACCGATGAAACCGCATATTTGGAAAGCCATCAATATACAGATGTGGGGCCAGCACTCACCCATGCCGCAACCAAACAGCGACACTTCGGAGCAGGTGAGGTAGTAGTGCCGTAGGGGAAACACGTTTGCGCAGCCTTGCAAGAAGGCCGGCATACTGGTTACGGGATAGGAGAAGCCCGACATGGTGAAGGCCAAGGTGCCGTAGATGGCACAGACGCAGGTGGATAGGTGTGCCTCGGGGATGAGGCCCGAGAGGAATGTGCCCATGGCCTGCATAGCCAACACGAGCAGCAGAGTGTCAAGCACTATTATCCAAAAGCTGCCCATGAGGGTGAAGCCGCACCACCCGAACATGACGATGTTGCCCAATATGCCCACGAAGGTGTACCATACCGTGTAGGGGAACATCTTGCCGAGCCACGCACCCAAGGCTCCTGGTGCCAGCCATTCGTGCAGTGTGCCGTCCTTGCGTTCCTTGCCAATCATGTAGGCGGTGAGCAGCAGCACCATGAGGCCCAACATGCCTGGCAGGAGAGTGGTGAGGACGTAGGGCTGGTAGTTGGCCGTGGGGTTGCTGATGAGGTGGGTGTCGAGTTCGATGGGCTGAATAATGCCCATGATGCGTTCTTCGTCGTAGCCTTGTTTGCGAAGCACCTCGCGCTGCACAGCCCCAGAGGCCAGTTTGCTGATGGTTGCCAAGGAACGATAGCTCAGTGATCCGCTGAGCAGATAGGCGTTGTTGGAGTAGAGGGCAATATGGGGTCTTTCAAATGAGAGCACCTCGTTGTAGGTGCCTTTGGGTATTTCGAGGAAGGCGTAGACTTCCTGTCTCTGCATGGCCTCGCGGGCCTGAGTGTAGCTGTCGTAAACGCCAACCACCTGCACCCCCTGGGTGGCGTTGATCTCGTGGCACAGCCGTCGTGACAGGTAGCTCCCATCGTGGTCTACAATGGCTATGGGCAGCCGCTCGGGCTGCCCCTCCGCCATGAGCGTGAGATAGAAAAGGTAGCAGAAGGCTATGCCGAGAGTGGTCAGTATCAGATAGCGCGCCTGACCCTGCTTCAGCAGCCTCCTTATCTCACGCCTTATTGAGTAGAAAAAAGTGTGCATTTTATGTGAATTGAGGTAAAGGTTATTGGTTATCGGTTATTGGTTATCGATTAATACAGGTTATTGGTTTTTGAATAATACGAGGTACTTATTGATTCGGGAACCGTTCTTAACTCTTAATTCTTAACTCTTAACTAATCAAGGGCGGTAGCCACCTATTCACAAGTCACCAGTCACTAGTCACAAAAACATTATTTCTCTCCCACAACTATCGCTGTCATGCCTGGGCGAAGGCCTGATATGGGCTCTTGGGGCACAAGTTTGATGTCAAAACTCTTCACGTCGTATTGGCCGTTGATTTTGGTGGCACGCCATACGGCGTAGGACGCCATGGCTTTGAGGTATGTCACTTTGGCCTTGAACGTCTGCTCGCCCAAGGCGGGAATCTGTATCTGCACCTCGCGGCCCACCTGCATGTTGTTCAGCATATCCTCGCGGACACTGACGGACACCCACACGTCGCTCATATCGAGGATGGACATCACGGGCGATCCTGTGCCTATCAGGTCGTTATGCTTGGCGTATATTTCCACAACCTCGCCATCGCAAGGGGCCAGCAGATAGCGGTCGCGCTGATAGGAGGCCACCTCCGAGATGGCACCCTCGGCCTGAGCCACCAAGGCACTGGCAGCCATCTTGTCCTCGACCTGAGCACCCTCTTGGGCCATCTCGTACTGCAGTTTGGCCGCATTGGACGTGGCCACGGCGGCACGATACTGTGCTTCGGCCTCGTCGCGTTTTTGTGCCGAGACCACTTTTTTGTCATAAAGTGCCTGCACACGGTCATACGATTTTTTGGCAATATCCACTCCCACCTCGGCTTTCTGCCACATCTCGTAGGCCGAAGCAATCTGCTGCTGGCGGGCGCCATTGTCGGCCTTGCTGCGCTGGGCGCTGGCTGCTGCTCGAGCTGCCTGTGCCTGCTGCATCTTGGCATCCACCTCGGGACTGCTGATATAGGCCAGCGTATCACCTTCGCGCACCTGCTGTCCCTCTTCGACGAAGAGGAGGCTCAAACGTCCTGGCACTTTGTTCGAAACTCGGTATTCCTCGGCACACACCTCGCCCGTAATCTGTTCGGGTTCGGGCTTGAGGGCAAAAACGCCGATGAGTCCCACAACAACCACTATGGCTATCACCACTCCGATACCGAGCCATAGGTTTTTTTCATTTTTATCCATAATCTCATTTATTTTTTATGTGACTTGTGATTAGTGATTAGTGACTGGTGATTGGTGACTAGTGACTGGTGAATAGTGAATAGGTGGCTACCGCCCTCCCAGTCACCAGTGATTAGTGACTATTGACTGGTGAATAGTGAATAGGTGGCTACCGCCCTCCCAGTCACAAGTCACAAGTCACAAGTCACCATTCACCATTATTCCCTTTTCCCAATGCCTGTTGCAGACACAGGTTGTTCATTCTTACCTCTATTTCTGCATCCAGCACCTCGCCTTGGGCCTTGAGCCAGGCGGTTTGGGCTGCCATGAGGTCGCTGGTGCTTATCACCCCCGCCTTGAACGATTCGTCGGCCAACCTGAGGTTCTCCTCGGCGCTCGCCATATTGCTGCGCGATTCCTGCAACTTGGTATTGGCCACCTCTAACTGTGTGGCAAAATTGCTGATCTCCAGAAGCACCAGCTTGCGGGCCTCTTCGATGGCGTAGGCCGCCTCGGCACGTTTGTGTTTGGCCGCCTTGAGGGCGTAGAAATCGCCAGCATGGCCGAGGGGTATGTTCACGGCAAGACCCGCAGTGAACATACCTCCAAACTCTTTTTGGTAGCCGTTGAACCAATTGGGATTGGTCACCACATACGATCCCGACAACGCCACATTGGGCAACAATCCCGAGCGGGCGAGTCGCACCCCTTGATCGGCCAAGGCCTCGGCGGTGCGGAGGATGCCCATGTCGTTGCGACGGGCACAAATCTCATCAAAATCATATTTCGTATCGGGGAGGCTATCTATGGCCACCGAATCCTCCACAATCACAAAATCGCCTCGGGCGTCCAAACCGCATATCTGACACAGCGCCAACCGTGCCAGGGCCACACCCCCTCGGGCTTTGGTGACATTCATACGGGCCTCGTTGAGTTTCACCTGCACCTTGGTCACATCGCCCTGGGTGGCCACTTCGGC
>JAZUFY010000048.1:0-3153 GCA_045640925.1 Bacteroidales bacterium | reverse complement strand
ATTGTGTTTGAGTTTTACTGCTAAACAATTCCATATTGAAAACAAGCCTGATGAGGAGCAGATCAAAAATCTTGACAGGCTTGTCACTACTTTACTTGACCCGCTGCGTGAAACGTGGGGGAGCCCTATCATTGTTTCAAGCGGCTTTCGTTGCAAGGAACTCAACAAGTTGGTGGGTGGTGTAAGTAACTCTTACCATTTGTCGGGCTTGGCTGCTGATATTGTAGCACCATCAACACTACGACCCTCGGCAGTCAACAATATGTGGCTATTCAAACTTATCGAGAAAAACATGAAATCATTGGGCGTGGATGAGGTGATTGCAGAAAAAGCATCGTCTCATGCGTGTCAGTGGATACACGTGCAGATACCTTTTTCGGGTGTAAGTCCAAGATATAAAGCATTTTGCAAATAAGGTATCTGGTATCTGGTATTTTTGCAATCAGGGTAAAGGTTATTGGTTATAGGTTATTGGTTATCGATTTGTAAGGGTTATTGGTTATCGATTTGTAAGGGTTATTGGTTATCGATTTATAAGGGTTATTGGTTTTTGAATAATACGAGGTACTTATTGATTCGGGAACCGTTCTTAACTCTTAACTCTTAACTCTTAACTAATCAAGGACGGCCACCTATTCACTAATCACAAGTCACTAATCACAATTTAATTCGGATTGTCAGTTCGCAATTTCATTTCTTCGGCAAAGAGTTGATTGCGATAGGCGTTGAGGCAAGGGACGGGGTCGGTGAGGAAGTTGACGGGCATCTCGGTGGGGGAGAGGCGGAAAGCGGGATTGTTTTTGAGGTATTGCAGGATGCGGAGGCCGTCGACACGCTCGGCACAGGCATGGATGAAGAGTGACTCGGTTTTGAAGTTTTTACGCAGAGGCCCCCAAAGGTCGTCGGTGGCCAATTGTTGGCGCAGAAAAGCCGACATGGGAGTGTCTGCATCAGCATGATATAGTTGAGGGAAGGTGTCGAAGGTGGCTTTGATGTCGGCAAAGCCTTGATCGGAATAGAAAGGGTAGCTGTCCTCCATGTTTTCAACCCCTTTCGAGATGGCGGGTCCTGTGCCAAAAGGCACACGAAAAGAGACTCGTCCCTGAGGCCTCACGGTCTTGTTTTGGGATTTGTAGGGCGGGCAGAAGTTGTTGATAATCTGTCCTGTTTTGGCGAATTTTTGCAGCAGATAGAAATCTTCGCCCCCTTGGAGGGGTGTGATGCCTCCCACACGACGGTAGGCCCATAGGGGGAATACGATGGCGCTCCCCAATGCCGTGAAGGCGTAAGGGTTGGCAATACGCAGCAGATGAATAAGATAATGCCGCATATAACATTCGTAGCGCAGCATAGGGCGGTCGAGGGTTTCGTTGCCACTGAGGGGATGGTAATAGGGCACACTGAAGGCACTGTGGTTGCTGTAGGTGTTCATGGTGTCCAATACGGCGGCGAGATAATCGGTGTCGAAATCGGTGTCGGCATCAAGGCTGACCACAATCTCATTGTCGTCATGTGTTTCGAGGATGCGTTCAAAGAGCAGTTTGCGGGCCCAGCCGACCCCTTTTTTCTTGCCGATCCATCCACAACCAGGCGAACTTTTGTCAATAACGGTGACATGTAAATCGTTGACACTTTGCAGCAAACGGAGGCACTCTTGATTTTCGTCGTACCCCATGCCCCCCTCTTCATTATTGACACAGCAATAGAGCGAGAAATCGTGAAAACTTTGTTGACGCAAACGTTCCAAGAGCAGTGGAAGATTATCCCGCTCGGCGAGCATCGGCACGGCTATGGAGATATGCGAATACATTAAAGTTTGATAATTTTGACAGGAAGTCCTTCAACATGAAGTATATGGACACCCGCAGGGAGATCTGTGAGGTCGTAGTGGTAGCAGCCGTGTTGTGTTTGAATGGTGACAGGTCCTCGGGTAGGGTTTGGGTAGGCGGTGCAGTAGGGGTTGATTACTTGTGGGATGGCTTCGGTAGGGTTCTCAATATGATGAATTTCATCGATAAAATTGATGAGTGCCTGAGATTCACCACGCCAATATTCATCCAAAAGGTTTGCCGAGGTCGTTTTGGAGGAATAGAGCTCCAAGGTGATTTCTCGCAGATTATTGTAATAATTGAAATAGTCCTGCCTACCGTTGTGGATGACATACCAGTCGCCCCCAGCGATATAGCCTCGGTTGGTCACATCGCGCAACAGTTGGCTATTGACGGCCCTACAAGTGTCGACAAAGCGTTTGCACACCTCTTTCCACCAGTCGCTGTGTTCGTTGGGTCGTTGTGAAGAGGTGAAACTGTCCCAAGGGTAGTTCAGTACCTCCGAACCGCCATGAATATTGGCGCTGAGGAGGAAATTATGGCTATCGACGTAAGCTATCATTGCCTGATTTTCAACTTGCAGAGAGTCCATAGGATCGGTGCCGAAGGGGTCGGGGTAGTTGCGGTTGAGGTCGACATAATTGGCGTTGTAGCGCCAGGCACGAGCCACAGTATTGTTGCCTCCGTGGTAGGTTCCGTCGGGGTTGGAGAGGGGGTTGATACAGATGATGGTTTGGTTCAAAAGGCGGGTGATAAAATCCGATGAGCCGTAACTGCTCAGCAGGCTGTCGCAAAGGCGGAGCATGAGATAGGTGCCGGTGACCTCGTCGCCGTGAATGGTTGAGGAATAGAAAAACTCAGGACGCTGATAAGTGTTGGTACCATCACCAGTAATGACCAAGGAGAGGATGAGGCGCCCTTGCACGGAAGTTCCGATAGTGTCGAGGTGGCATAGTGTTGGATAGGTGTCAACAAAGTGTTGCATCATAGCAAGATAAACGTCGTAGGTAGGGTAGCGGTTCCATTGATACATCTCCTCGACGGTGGTAGCCATCAGCACCTCCTTGGGTTCTAAAGAATCATATACAGGAGGAAACGCATCGGGGCGGGGTTTTTGTGCTACAGCAAAAGAGACGGCAGCAAAAGTCGTCAAAAAAAGCAGCAGACGTTTCATAATAGTTATTTTTTAAGGTGGGTTCTATAAATTGATTTCTTGGGATTTCGGAGTGATTTTCGAGCAGGTTGCTGTGCAGAACGAGGGAGCGTAGCGGGCTACGTGACCGAGTGATAAACAGCAAGATGCCGAAAAGCGCCCGAAATCGCA
>JAZUFY010000047.1:0-6282 GCA_045640925.1 Bacteroidales bacterium | reverse complement strand
CCTTCGCCCGAAAATGAGGCCGAATTGCTGAAAGAATACGGCATCCGCCCCGAAGACCTTCGCCACAAGGAGGCTGTGGTGGTGAGCGTCCCCATACATGTCGACAACCATCATGTGTTCGAACTGCTCGAAATGAGGTACCGCTGGCCCATCACGGAGGAGGATCTGTGGGACACCCTGGAGTACCACTACGGCCACATCGGCCACATCGACGGCTGGCGCGTGGTGCTCGACTGGTTCAACAACAGCCTGGCTGGTTAAAAGTTAAGAGTTAGGAAACGAAAAACGAAGAACGAAAACGAAAACGAAGGCGGCAGCCTCCTATTCACAATTCACTATTCACAATTCACAATTCACTTTTTACTATGGAAACGAATTTTGAAATACGGACTTACGGCGTAGGCGAGTTGGCAAGCCTGTACCGTCCGCACGTCGCCGTCAATACGGCCCGAAAATGGCTGAGGGTGGCCGTCAGCCACACCCCCGGCTTGATGGACGAACTCAAACGCCTCGGCTACCACAAAAACCAAAAACTGCTCACCTCCGCACAGGTGGAGGCCATCATCCGAGGGATCGGAGGGCCGTGATTAGTTAAGAGTTAAGAAACAAAAAACGAAAAACGAAGACCTTCGGTCACGAAAGCGAAAAACGAAAACGAAAAACGTAAACCTAAACGAAAAACGGAGACCTTCGGTCACGAAAACGAAAAACGAAAACGAAAAACGAAAACGAAGGCGGCAGCCTCCTATTCACTAATCACTATTCACTAATCACTAATCACTATTCACTATCGGGCAAACTTTCTTAATAAGTGTTAAAAATGAAGTTTTTTTCAAAAAAATGTTGCTGAATGAAAAAAAAGTTGTATTTTTGCAAACGTATTCGAGAGAACAAAAAAACAAGAAAATAAACGTAACAAACTATGTATCTGACAAAAGAAAAGAAACAGGAAATATACGCCGAGTATGGCAAAGGCGCTCAGGATACCGGTTCGGCAGAGTCGCAGATTGCTTTGTTCACTTATCGTATCCAGCATCTCACCGAGCTCATGAAGCAGAATAAGAAAGACCAGGTCAGCGAACGCGCACTTGTGGCTTTGGTCGGCAAACGCCGCCGTATGCTCGACTATCTGAAGGATGTCGACATCGAGCGCTACCGTGCCATCATTAAGAAACTCAACTTGAGAAAGTAATAGTTTTTCATATTTATTTGGTTATGGTTGGGGCTCCCGGGTTCTCTGGGAGTCCTTTTTTTGAAGACCAGGCCAAAGAGCGTCCCGCACGGTGTGGGACGTAGCGGAAACAAAGAAACAGAAAGGAAAAAAATGAACATTATCACAAAGAAATTCGATCTCGGCGATGGCCGCATGATCGAGATTGAGACCGGTAAACTTGCCAAGCAGGCCGACGGTGCTGCTGTGGTGCGTATGAACGACACGATGCTTCTCGCCACCGTGTGCTCCAAACGCGAGGTGGGCGAAAACGTCGACTTCATGCCCCTTACCGTTGACTATCAGGAGAAGTATGCCGCCATGGGCCGTTTCCCCGGCGGTTTCTTCAAACGCGAGGCCCGTCCCTCGGAGCATGAGATCCTCATCGCCCGCCTGGTCGACCGCGCCCTCCGTCCCCTTTTCCCCGACAATTTCCACGCCGAGGTGCAGGTGCAGATAACCCTCATTTCAGGCGACAAGGATACTATGCCCGACCAGCTGGCGGCCCTCGCTGCCGCTTCGGCTCTCGCCGTGAGCGACATCCCCTTCAACGGCCCTGTGTCCGAGGTGCGCGTGTCGTATCTCGACGGCCAGTATGTCATCAACACCCCCATGCAGGATATCGACCGTGCCGACCTCGACCTCATCGTGGCCGCCACCGAGGAGAACATCATGATGGTGGAGGGCGAGATGAAGGAGGTGAGCGAGGAGTGTATGCTCGGCGCCCTCAAGGCTGCCCACGAGGCTATCAAGATCCAGTGCCGCGCTATTGCCGAACTCACCATTGAGGCCGGCAAGACCGAGAAACGCGAGTACTGCCACGAGATCAACGACGAGGAACTTCGCCAGCGTGTGCGCGAGGCCGTCTATCAGAAGTGCTACGATTTCTCCAAGCAGGGCATCGCCAACAAGCAGATGCGCGAGGAGGGTTTCGAGGCCATCAAGCAGGAATTTATCGACGCCAACTATACCGAGGAGACCCTCACCGACGATATCAAGTTTATGATTGACCGCTACTACCACGACACCGAGCGCGAGGCTATGCGCGACATGGTGCTGGCCGAACGCACCCGTTTGGACGGTCGTCAGTTGGACGAGATCCGCCCCCTCTGGAGCGAGGTGAGTTATCTCCCTTCGGCCCACGGCAGCGCTATCTTCACCCGTGGCGAGACCCAGTCGTTGAGCACCGTCACCCTCGGCACCAAGTTGGATGAGCAGGTGATCGACGGAGCCGTTGTCGAAGGCACCCCCCGCTTCCTGCTGCACTACAATTTCCCAGGCTTTGCTACAGACGAGGTGAAGGGCAACCGCGGCCTCAGCCGCCGCGAGGTGGGTCACGGCCATTTGGCTTGGCGTGCATTGAAAGAGGTGCTCCCCGAAGAGACCGAGTGCCCCTACACCATCCGCGTTGTGTCCGACATCCTCGAGTCGAACGGTTCCAGCTCTATGGCCACCGTGTGTGCCGGCTGCCTGGCGCTGATGGATGCGGGTGTGAAGATCCGCAAACCTGTTGCCGGTATCGCCATGGGCCTTATCAGCAAGGGCGACAAATGGGCCGTGCTGAGCGACATCCTCGGCGACGAGGACCACTTGGGCGACATGGACTTCAAGGTGTGCGGCACCCGTGACGGTATCACCGCCTGCCAGATGGACATCAAGGTGGACGGCCTGAGCTACGATGTGTTGGCCAAGGCTTTGGAGCAGGCCCGTCAGGGTCGTCTCTTCATCCTCGACCACATCCAGAGCACCATTGCCGAGCCCCGCGAGGACTACAAGCCCTTCGTGCCCCGCATCGTCCAGATTCAGATTCCCAAGGACTTCATCGGTGCCGTTATCGGCAAGGGTGGCGAGGTTATCCAGAAAATCCAGAAGGAGACCAACTCCATTATCAATATTGAAGAAGTGGGCGAAGTGGGCGTTGTGGACATCGCCGCTGTCGACAAAGACTCCATCGAGGCCGCCCTCAAGTGGGTCAAGGAAATCTGCACCGTGCCCGAAGTTGGCCAGGTGTACGACGCCAAGGTGGTCAGCATTGTCGAGTTCGGCGCTTTCCTGGAGTTCCTTCCCGGCAAGGAGGGTCTGATGCACATCAGCGAATACGACTACAAGCGTACCGAGACCCTCGAAGGCCTCCTCAATGTGGGCGACACCGTGCAGGTGAAGATTATCGCCATCGATGAGAAGAACGGCAAACTGAAACTCAGCCGCAAGGCTCTGCTTCCCAAGCCCGAAGGCTATGTGGAAGAGGCTCCCCGTGGCCCTCGTCGTGAAGGTGGCGACCGTGGCCCCCGCCGTGATGGCGACCGCGGACCCCGCAGAGAAGGCGACCGTGCTCCTCGCAGAGAAGGCGACCGTGGCCCTCGCCGCGAAGGTGGCGACCGCCGTCGCAGCGATGACGACCGCAGAGAAAGATAAAAAATGATTATCCGCATATAGGTGATTGCTTGAAAAAGTTGCCTGACGGCAAGAAATAGAGCCCTCTATTGAGGGGAAATAGTCAGCCCCTTCGGGGGAAATAGGGCTAAGGAAATATTTTGCTGTCACGTTTACCTCTTTGCGGATAATCATTTACTAAATGTTACTTAAAAAATAACATCATAGAAAATGGACAAAAAAAATCCAATGCCTTATCAGGCACCACGAGTCAAAGTGGTCAGTTTTCAATGTGAGCACGGATTTGCGATGAGCGAACCGTCCAGGATCATTCTTGAACTCGATGAAGAAAATCTCGAAACATTCAACACTGTCAATTGGGACGAATCTCCGACCAGTGCCTTTAGCAATGAAACGTTCGGAGGAACCGATTGGGGTTCATTATAATACATAACACCACAACATTGATAATACAACAGATTAAAAATAAGAACAAAAAACATATCGTAATGAAACAAAAACTCTTATTCGGCTTATGTATGGCAGCCATTGCCGTAAATATACTTGCCGGTTGTTCAAAAGATGAACGTGTCGTAAAGCTCGGAATCCGCACAGAAGGTGTAGGTGGCGCAAAAGTCACTTTGTCTGATGCCAACAGTCCGCAGTGGCAAAACGATGACGAAATATACCTCAACAACACGACCAGAGCGGTCAGCGTGGACGACAACAGTGCATCCATTGACGGTATAGACGGAGTGACCGTCTATCGCGCAGTATATCCTGCGACAATCGTCGTCCCTAACAGCGACATTTCCGCCAACGCAACGGTGCCTGTCAGATTGCCCGCAGAGCAGTCGTATAAAAGAGAGGGAGGAAAACAGATTATCGACATCCCTATGGGAGCATTCCTCAGCAGCGGATACACACTGAACTTCAAGAACCTTTGTTCGCTTGTAAAAGTTACGCTCCCCAATCAACAAGGCGTTGATCTCACAATGGAAAGCATCACCCTCCAAGCATTGAACAACGGTGTCAAGTTAAGCGGTGACGGACAGGCAACCATTGATGGCAGCAGCAACTGCGGCGTCGTAATGGGCAGTACGAACACCTCCGATAATGTAATACTTTCTTTCCCCAATACGGCTCCCGTCACCATCAGCAATGGCAGTTCTCAAAGTTTCTACATTGTAGTACCCCCATTCAGCGACTTCACCAAAATCAAATTCACCATTCTCGCCACCGACGGTACCTACAACTACACACTCGTCAAAGAAATGCCCAGCGGTGTTATGTTGGAACGCAACAATATTGCAACAATCACCATTTCACTATTCGACATGACTTCCACACGTATTTATCGCCAGCCCATCGGCACTTTCACAACAAACACAACAACAGGAGCGAAAGTTGGTTTTGCACCCGGAAATCTTCAAGTCACATGGACCGGTAGCGATACAACATGGTCTTTCACCTCACATCAGTACGACTACCCTGAGGGGAAATATCAAGGCTATTTCAGTTGGAGCGAAAGTGCTAATGCACATTGGGGCCTCAGTACTTCTACTACTTCAGCAGACTTTTCTGGAACTTTCAAGGATTGGGGAGATAATCCTAAGTTAATCGAAAACTTAGGCGAAAACTGGAGAACGCTTACTGCGGATGAATGGAAAGTAATTATCAATGATAGAACAACAAGTGTGACGTTTAACGATCAGTCAGCACCAAATGCCCGTTATATGATAGTAAAAGTGGGAGGAAATCCAGGTATAGTTCTATTCCCTGATGAGGCGACTATTGATGCAGCATACCCTGCAGGCGATGTGAATGTACATAAGGATTTCAAAACAACGGCCTTGAGGGAATATACTGCGAATGAATGGAGTGTTTTCCAAAATGCAGGTTGCGTTTTCTTACCTTTAAGATATTACCGCAGTGGAGCCAATCTATATTCTAATACATATGCAGGTTATTATTGGACAGCAACCCCTGGTAGTGGTAGAAACGATTACGCACAATATTGTGGTACCGCTGGTTCGGGTATCGCTTCATATTATAGATATATCGGCTTGTATGTTCGCCTTGTTAAAAACAGATAGACAATCCGTCAGCGACCTTTGCAAGGTTACTGCCTGATTGTTGTGGAACACTTTGCCTTGACGAGAAGGTGACCGCAAAAAAAATAAAAAAAAATTCGTCTTGACACAATAATATTGCAAAAGGCGAGTTATTATGGGTGTCTGAAGCAAAAGGACACGCCCAGACACCCGATAATGCGATAGTAGCTCAGTTGGCAGAGCGGCGGCTTCCCAAGCCGCAGGTCGCGGGTTCGAGCCCCGTCTATCGCTCGAAGAAAAAATGGTGACATGACAAAAATTTTGCCATGTCATTCATTTTGTGTAATTTTGCAAACGGATAGAGAATATAGAAAAAAGTGTATTTATAATAATAATCAATATATTACAAAAAAGATAGATGAATAAAAAGACTTTTAAAGAACAGGTTTGGGCTTATACCTTGCTGATTGTGGGTAGTTTGTTGTTCGCCGTGGGCGATGTGATGTTTGTGAATCCTTACCTTATGGCTCCTGGCGGAACATACGGTTTGTCGAACGTGTTGAACACCGTTTGGCCGTGGAAGATTTCGTTTTATGCCATCTGTATGGATATCCCCCTGCTGATTATCGGCACCATCATCTTGGG
>JAZUFY010000046.1:0-7702 GCA_045640925.1 Bacteroidales bacterium | reverse complement strand
TCTGCGATTTCGGGCGATTTTCGGCATCTTGCTGTTTATCACTCGGTCATGTAGCCCGCTACGCTTCCTCGTTCTGCGCAGCAACCTGCTCGAAAACCACTCCGAAATCCCAAGAAATCAATTTATAGAACCCACCTTAATCTTCTCTTGAAAAGACAAGGTACGCTATACCTAAAGACGCTTGACGATAAACAATGATACCCGACAATATGACGACGGGATGGCTATTGGGTCACTCGCGTATGTGACGAGGTAGCGACGATATGCTGACTCTGTAGCGATCGTTCATAGTTTGAGCGACAAAGGCAGGGGGTAAATGACAGGACAGGGGTGCTTTGCCATATCATCCCCCCACCCTGAAAGTCGTTTTAGCACCATTTTTTGACGTTTTGGACATTTTATTATTTATATATAATTTTTTTTATGTATCTTTGCATTTTGCCTTCGGGCAGAGTTAACCCAAATCAATGTCTGCAACTCTTTGTTGTAGAACTAATTCTAAACAATTAACCCAAAATGGAAGACCTGAATGAAATGCAGCAACCCGTACAGAACGAAGATCTGCAACCTGTTGTCGAAAACAACGACGTGAACCAAAACGCCGCCGACAACGACTCTAATCAACCCAATCAAAATGCCGAGCCCGTCGCCGAGACGATGCCCGAGACTAACGCCAACGCCCCTGTTGACGAAAACGAACCCCAGAAAGAGGCGGAAGCCGAGCCCACGGTGGACTACAGCGCCATGAGCCGCGAAGAGCTGTTGAGCGCCTTCAACGAGCTCCTGAACGAAGATGTGGCCAAGATCCGAAACCGCGCCACCGCTATCCGCGCCCAGTTCACCACCCTCAACAAAGAGATGGAGAAACAGGCTTTCGAAGCCTTTATTGCCGAAGGCGGCAACAAGGACGAGTACCAGCCTGCCAACGATGCCGTGGCCGACGCTTTCTACAAGGCCTACGACACCTACCGCACCCGCCGTCAGAAGATGCTCGACGACATCGAGGCGCAGAAAAAGCGCAACCTCGAGGCCAAGCAGCAGATTCTCGAGGAGCTTCGCGCACTCATCGACAAGGACGAGGAGTCGCTGAAGCAGACCTACGACGATTTCAACACCATCCAGGACAAGTGGAAATCCATCGGCGATGTGCCACGCGACCAGATGAACGACCTTTGGCAGAACTACCATTTCCTCATCGAGCAGTTCTTCAACAAGGTGAAAATCAATAAAGAGCTCCGCATGCTCGACCTCAAACGCAACCTGGAACAGAAAATCCAGCTCTGCGAGAAGGCCGAGGAACTCATTGTGGAGACATCCATCGTTAAGGCTTTCAAAGCCCTGCAGGACCTCCGCGCCCAGTGGAAAGAGATAGGCCCTGTGCCCTCGGAGCAGAACGAGGAGACCTGGCAGCGCTTCAACAATGCCGCCAACCAGATTGACGAGCGCCGCCGCGAATACTACGACCAGCGCAAAGAGGAACTCGACCAGAACCTCCTCGCCAAGCAGGCCCTCATCGAGAAGGCCACAGAACTCACCCAGGAGCAGCCCTCCTCAACCAAGGAGTGGAACGACACCACCGAGGCCCTCGACGGCCTCCTGAAGCTCTGGAAGAGCATCGGCCCCGTGCCGCACGAGCAGAACGAGGAAATCTGGGGCAAGTTCAAAGGCATCATCGACAAGCACTATGCCGACAAGAAGCTCCACTTCGGTCAGATCCGCGACGAACAGTCGGAGAACTACAACAAGAAAATCGATCTCTGCCTCAAAGCCGAAGCCATCGCCAAGCGCGAAGACTGGAAGAAGGCCACCGAGGAACTCCTCGAGCTCCAGGCAGAGTGGAAGTCCATCGGAGCCACCAGCCGCAAGGTGAGCGACAAGGTGTGGCATCGCTTCCGCAGCGCCTGCGACGAGTTCTTTGCCAAGAAGGGCGAATATTTCAAGGACATCCGCAGCAGCGAGGGTGAGAACCTGGTCAAGAAGAACGGCATCATCGACGAGCTCAAGGCCTACGTCTTTGGTGAGGACAAAGAGGAGAACCTCAGCGCCATCAAGGACTTCCAGCGCCGCTGGGCCGAGATCGGACATGTCCCCATGAAGGAGAAAGACCGCGTGCAGAAGGAGTACCGCGAACTGATCAACGGCATCTTCGAGAAACTGAAGATCTCTGCCCGCGAAGCCGAAGAGAACTCCTACCGCGAGCGTATCCGCAACTTCGCCGGCGACACCAAGCGTTTCGTCAACAACGAGAAGCAAGATCTCCTCGACAAAATTGAGAAACTCCGCGCCGACCTCAAACTTTGGGAGAACAACCTCGGTTTCCTGGCCAGCAGCAAACAGGCCGACCTCCTCAAGGCCGAGTTCGAGAAGAAGATGCAGGGTGCTCGCCAGCAGATTGCCCTCCTCGAAGCCAAACTGAGAATCTTGAACGAAAAAGACGAGGAACAAAAAAGTGAGGAGTAAGACTACTTACATATTACTGACGCTGATGGCGGGCATTTTGATGCTCACCGCCTGCCGTCGCACACCTGTCGAAGCGGTGCAATTGCACCGCTTCGAGAAGGTGCTGTTTGAGGGCTCTGCCGAACAGATGCCCCAACGCCTGGCCTCCTCGCGCGAGGAGTTCGCCACCCCTCTGCTCAACATCGCCCCCGAAAACCCCGAGTTTATGGCCATGCTCGCCGGCTTTGTGGCCGACCCCACCATGCGCGACATCTACCACATTGTAGACAGCGTTTTCGGCGACATGAATGAAGAATCCGCCCTCTTGGGCAAAGCCCTGGCTCGCGCCAAGGACCTCGACCCCGACCTCAACTACGACAAGGTCTACACCTACATCTCGGGCAGTTTTGACTACAATATGCGCGTAGGTTTTTCAGACCACGAACTGCTCATCAGCCTCGACCAGTATGTGCTCCCCCACACCGAACGCTACGGCTTTTTCGGCACCCCCATGTACTTGGTCAAGCAGAGCCGCCGCGAATACCTCCCCGTCGACTGTATGATCGGCGTGGCCAGCGAACACATCTGTGTGGCCGAAGACCGCACCATGACTCTCCTCGACTACATGATTGCCGAGGGCAAAGCCATCTATTTCGCCCAGCAGGTGCTCCCCGAAGCCCCCGACAGCCTGCTCATGCGCTACACCTCCGAGCAAATCGACTGGATGGAGCACAACGAGGAGAACGTCTGGGCCTATTTTATGCAAAACCAACTCTTGTACGAAACCGACTACATGCGTTTCCACAACTTCATCGACGATGCCCCTTCCACCAACGCTTTCCGCGACTCGGCTCCCCGCACCACCGACTATATCGGGTGGCACATCGTGAGCCAGTACATGAAGCGCAACAACTGCTCCCTCCAGGAGCTTTTCAAAGAAACCGACGCTCAAAAGATTTTAAGCCAATCTAATTACAGACCATAATAGCTTTGACTCAATAAATCCGAAACATATATATAATGAATAGAAAGAAACAAGGCTGGATTAATACCAGCAACATATATACCTACCTCCTCGCCAAAGCCCTTCTGGCAATACTGCTGTTGCTTGGGGCACAAGTGCTGTTCTATTTTTCCAACACCCGCATCTTCCACGTCGACGGCTGGGCCGAATGGCGCGGCATACTGTGGGGCAACATCGTCTTTGCCGCCGTCACCGTGGGCATGATGCTCCTGCCTTATTTCATTGTCAACCTGTTGCCGCTTAAATGCCGCTGGAACAAGACCTTCCGATCCATTGTCGAGATTTTCCTTTACTACTTTCCCGTGTTGTGCCTGGTTATAGCCGACGCTTGTGACGCACCCTATTTCCAGTACACCTACCGCCGACTCAGCGGCGAGATTTTCCACTATATGGGCATCGGAGGAAACATGATGGCTCTTTGGCCCCACTTTCTCAAAGACTTCTGGTATGCCACTCTCGTGGGCCTCGTTCTCATATTCCTCACCATCTTTGTGGGCAAAAAGATTGTTCTGACCCCGAGAAACAAATACGCCAATTACAAAACCAGCAACATCTTCGGCACCATCTTGGCGGTCGTATGCATCGCCATTTCTGTCAACGCCGTCTGTAACCCCAAGGCACCATGGCCCTCAAGCACCAACTACAGCCAGTGCAAGAACAGTCCGCTGGTGATCAACAGCCTCTACAACATGATTCGCACCTATCGCAACGGCGGCACGCTCAACGATCCCCAATACATGAGCTCCGACGAGGCGCAACGCCTCTTTGACCCCCGCTTTGAACACAGCGAGATGCTCGACTCCCTGCAACACGGCTACTGGGCACCCCGCGGAGGTTGCTGGAGCAACCCCTTCGACCCCCTGATGTCCGACACAGCCATTACGCACCGCAAGAACGTGGTAATCATCGTACTCGAAAGTTTCGGTCAAGAATACATGGGCTGCTACAACCACGGCGTCATGGCCTCATGCACCCCCTTCCTCGACTCGCTTTCTCAGCACTCCATCGTCTACCAAGGCCGTGCTAACGGCAAGAAATCCATCGAAGGCATCCCTGCGGTCTTCGCCTCCTTGCCCACACTCATGGACTTTCCCTATCCCCTCTCCGACTACGCCGACGACAGCCTCTATGCCCTCCCCGCCGTGCTCCGCGACAACGGCTATCACACCGCCTTCTTCCACGGTGGCGACAACGGCGTCATGTCCTTCGACAACCTTTGCCGCAAATTCGGTTTCCAGGAATACTATGGCCGCAACGAATATGAGGCCTCGCCCAACACCAGCGCCGACGACTACGACGGCTGCTGGGGCATCTACGACGAGCCCTATCTGCAATACATGGTTCGCCAGCTGAGCACCTTCCAGGAGCCCTTCATGTCGGGCGTCTTCACACTCTCCTCGCACCATCCCTACGCCATGGCGCCCAACCACAAGGACGACTTTGCCGAAGGGCCGCACAAGCTCTGCCGCGTCATGTCCTACACCGACAACGCCCTGCGCCTCTTCTTCAAAGCCGCAAGCCAGACCGACTGGTACACCAACACCATCTTCGTCATCACCGCCGACCACAGCGGACAAGGCCTCAGCCGCCCCTACAACGACTACAATGGCTGGTACCGCATTCCCATGATGTTCTACATCCCGCAGCCCGCCGACACTCTTGCCGCAGTTCCCACACCTCACCATGTCTTCCCCCGCCTTTTGCAACAACTCGACATCATGCCCACACTCCTCGACTACCTCGGCATCACCACCCCCACCGTCTGCTTCGGCACCAGTGCCTTCCGCAACCCCAACGGGTGGCAGATATCCTTCGGCAACGACTACTACCAACTTGAGACTCAGGACGGCAATGTGGCCGTCATAGCCAAAGACAAGCAGGAAGGCAAGGGCAACCACCGTCTCCTTCAGGCCATCCTGCAACAGTACAGCCAACGCCTCATCAACAACCAAATGACAAGGTAGCACATAAAAACACTCCGATATGAAAAAAAAGATGCTCGTAATCGTCAACCCCATCTCGGGTGTCGGACGACAGAAAAAGATTGAACGGTTGCTGAAAGAAAACCTCAACCAAGACATTTACGACTACGAAGTGCGCTACACCGAACGCATACACCACGGCACAGAACTGGCTCGCCAAGGTGCCATGGAAGGCTTCGACATCGTCACCGCCGTGGGCGGCGACGGCAGCGTCAACGACGTCATTGCAGGCATCTACGGATCAGACGCCACCCTCGGCATCATCCCCTGCGGCAGCGGCAACGGACTGGCACGGTGCATGAAGATCCCCCTCACGCCGACCCTCGCCATCCGCGTCCTCAACCAAAACAACCAAGGGCTCATTGACACCATCACCCTCAACGACACCCACTACATTGCCAGCATCGCCGGCATAGGCTTCGATGCCTACATAGCCCGCCTCATGAAAGCCGCCAAAGTGCGCGGATTCTCCGCCTACCTCAACCTCATCCTCCGCGAATACCCCACCTACGAATCCAAAGACTACACCCTCGTCGTCGACGGCAAAGAAATCAAACGCAACTCCTGGTTCACCACCTTTGCCAACAGCAACCAGTTCGGCTATAACGCCGCCGTGGCACCCCAGGCCAAACTTGACGACGGCCTCATAGACATCAGCATCGTCGACAAGATACCCCTCGAACACGTCCCCATCACCGGCCCCTTAGTTTATGCCAACCACTTCGAACTGAGCCAGCATGTCGAGATGTTCAAAGCCCACGAAGTGTGGGTGGCAGGCAATGTCGACAAATGGGTCAACATCGACGGCGAAGGCGAGAACATAGGCCCCGAGCTCCACTTCGTCAACCACCAGCAGAGCCTCAAGATCCTCAAACGCGACATGAAGCGGCCCCTATTCTCCAAAACCGCCGTCGAACACATGCAGCTGGTCCGCGACCAACTGCAGATGACCAAAGAGCAGCTCCTTCCGAAAAAGAAATGATTGATAACCGACATATAGCAGTCCTACGATGAACACAATTGAATTTGCCCTACGGGAAGGCGACGAATACATCCCGCTCATACAGTTGCTCAAAGCCGCGAGTCTTGTAGAGAATGGTGCGGAAGCCCAGGCTGCTGTCGAACAAGGACTCGTGAAACACAACGGAGCCACCGAACTTCGCAAACGAGCCAAATGTCGTCAAGGCGACACCATCGACTTCAACGGCACCCAAGTGAGAGTGAATTGAGAATTGAGAATTGAGAATTGAGAATTGAAAATTAAGTCTTCGTTTTCGTTTTTCGTTTTTCGTACCGCAGGTCCCTTCGTGTAATTCGTTGTTAATATCGATAACCTATAACCTATAATCAATAACCATTACCAATTCGTTTTCGTTTTTCGTTCTTCGCGTTCTATATTCATCCTCGCCCATACTGAAAAAACACAAATGTACTTTTGCACTAACTTTGCACTAAACTTGCACTAACTGCACTAAACTTGCACTAACTGCACTAACTTTGCACTAAGCAATGCACATTTCTGCAACCCATCAGCCTAATTTACAACACTATAACATTTTTCCAAACAAGTAAGTGCAACAATTCACATAACTTTCATTTTGTATTGCACTAAGACATTTTTCATCCAATCTTGCATTATCAGATAAAATGATTATCCGCAACAAGGTGATAATGTCTGCAAAATATTTCCTTAACCCTATTTCCCCCGAAGGGGACAGACTATTTCCCCTCGACAGAGGGCTTTATTTCTTGCCGTCAGGCAACTTTTCAAACTGTCACCTATATGCAGATAAGCGTTTTTGGAAATAACCCGTTGGCGGAATTAATCCTCGTTGTGTCGGATTTTCAATCCGACACGATGTACTATCAGGATTTTTAATCCGTCAACTATTCCATTGTAAAGGTTTCTGCGATGCGGTATTAAGTGATGATAAATGCGGATGCAAATCCGCACCAACGAAGACGATTACCCCGAAGGGGCCAAATATTTCCCCTCGACAGAGGGATTTATTTCTTGCCGCCAGGCAAAAAACGACACACCTTCATGCCTTGTACCATGTTCATCTCCGATGAGAAATAGTTGCGGCTGAAGCCGGAAATAATTTTAGCGCTTTCGCTTAGAAATAAAAATTTGGAAATAACCCGTTGGCGGAATTAAGTAACGGTAAAAAAATAACATGATACAATCCTATTGTACAAATGAGTCAATGGATAGAAAAGTGCCGAAGGCACTATCCCACCGACTGTCGGTGCTTTA
>JAZUFY010000045.1:0-28454 GCA_045640925.1 Bacteroidales bacterium | reverse complement strand
TTATTGTCTTCCTAAGACCGCTTGGCCTCCGACTTGTTGTCGAAAATTGCGACCTGACAATTAGCACCATTGCCGAGGTTGATTTGAATGTCGGCATGGTCGTGAGCGGGGTTGGGATAGAACTGTCCAAAGGCCTGCTCTGTTTCAACGGGGTCGATGGCGACAAACGGATGAGGAGCCTCGTTGGTGTCGAGATAGGTGCGATTGGCATCAAACACAAAGGTGATGTCGTTCATGGGACGAGGATCGGTGGAGAAGTCGTAATTGACGCTGTCCAACGCTTCCTCGGTGCCATCGTAGAAGAAGCTGTAGTAGCCGCCCTGATGTGCAGTCATGGGCTTGGTGATGGTCTTGCCATTGTTGCTGGTGGCGCTGATGTAATATTCGTATGTAATCATCACCGGTCGCAACGTGGCGACGGTGTCGATACCACTGATTGTGTCGTAGGAATAGTGATAGGTGTACTCTTCAATCGGTGTGACAATCTCAACAGAGTCGGTAACCACGGTGTCGTATCCCACGACCACGGTGTCGATGCTGAGGAGGGTACTGTCGATGTGGGTGAAAGGATTGAAGGCGGTATCGATGATTCGATCGTTGAGGTCGGCAGTAGGGATAAGGCCCGAGAACTTGTTGCCGTTGGCCACAAGGGCGATGGTGTCCCAATCACCCCTCACATCACCATCTGTGACACGGTAGATGCACTCGGCATGGCTGATGCCACTACGGTTGGTGATGATGGCACTGACGGGGATATCGTGGCCACGCATGGCCACAGCATTGCCCACAACGCTCTTGTGAAGAATGCGGACGGGGTTGTCGGCAGGAATCTGCTTCGTAACGCAGTGGAGAGCACCGCCCGAGCCGTCGAACTCACGGACATCGATGGGATAAATGGTGTAGCCAGGGTAGGCGGCCTTGAGCGCCTCGATGTTCGCACGATCCCAAGCAGCCGTAGGTTGTCCGTCGCTGACAGCGGAGAAACAGGGCTGGAGAATGAGGTCGTTGACGAAAGTGTGATTGCTGTAAGTGCGGGTGTAATTGTAATCATAATCGCTCTGCGAAGGGAAGGTGCCCCCATTGTCGGTACTGGGGAAAGGAATAGTGCTCTTGTAGTAAGGACGGTCGAAGATGCTGGTGTAGGAGCAGAGCGAGTCGATGTTGCGGGCACCCGTGCGATAATCCACCCAATTGCTGTAGACAGAAGGCATGACAGAGAAAACGAAACCATTTTCTTCGCACATATCGGCATAAAGGTCGACATGTCCTGTGCCTCCGTCGTACTGATAAGCCGTCAGCACATGCGTCTCACGTTGTCCCAAAAGGTCGTGCAACGCCTGACGTGTCTGAGCGTTGGAGAGGCGTGATTTCGACACATAGTGAATGCTGCTTGTGTTGCGTCCATCCCAAGTAAGTTGTCCCCGAGAGTCGGCATTGTTGCCATAGACGGCATCGCTGGTGAAAAGGAAACCTGCACCATCCACGAGACAGTTGCCTCCCTCCCACTCTATCGTGTTGATGTAATTAGGGATACCCATCTGGCGGGTGATGAGCGAAGGAAGCGAATCGTCGAGGGCGCGACCGGGATAATACTCAAAGTCGAGCATAGCCACGCTGTCCTCATCGCCATGATAGAAGCAGATGGGGCCACAGTCGCGATACCAGAACGAGTTGCCGGCACCAATGATGAAACGGACATTGTCGCTGCGGAGGTGCTTGCGGTTGAGGGTGCGAAGCACTTTGGCCGTGTCGGCCTCACTCTCAACACGCACCCAAGCCTCGGCACCACCCTTCTGGATACCGTCCATGAGATAGAAAAACGTCATACCAAAGGAGCTGCTGGTGTCCATAACACACTTGTAAGGGCCATAGATGTCGGTTGAAGTCCACCCACGGATGCTGTATTTCAAATACTCGGCCAAACCAGTGACCACAGGGTCGGCCAGATAGGTGCCCGCACCCAAATTGGTATCGGGTTTGTAAGAATAATAAGGGCAGACAACGATGGCCTGCACCTCCTCCCATTCGCCTGGGAACCACACACGGTCTTCGGGCAGGGCTTTGACACTCTTTGCAGCGGGAGCCGCCTCGCCGATGGGGAAAGCCTCGTTGACCTGGTGCGAGATGTCGCGCTGATGTTTGAACTGGCGCCACGACTTTTGCAACTCCTCCTCCGACATATTGCTTTGAGCCATCACGGAGAGGGAAACGGCCAAGGCCATCAAGGCAAAAAATAGTTTTTTCATTGATAGTTGTTATTTGTTAGTTTCTTCGAAACAGTCATTTTTCTCACCTCGGGGAAGGTTCGCTCTACCTTCGCTGTAGGTTCGTTGTAGGTTCGCTACAGAAGCGACCCCGTAGCGACCCAAAAACGGCGTTACAGAGAGGCGAAAACGCACCCGATTGAGAGAATGTTTTTTGTTCAAAAGAAGGAGAGCATGAGAGGCCGAACCCCACAGACCCTCCATCTTCAATATTTCCTCTCTGTTTACTTCTTGAGGCCGAGGATTTCGCGAGCCTCGTCGCTGGTGGCCACTTGGCGACCGAGCAGTTTGGCCATACGGACGACCTTGTCGACCAATTCGCCGTTGCTCTTGGCCAAAACACCACGCTCGAGGTAGAGGTTGTCTTCAAAACCCACGCGGACATTACCGCCCATCACGATGGCGGGAGCAGCCAACTGGAAGGCATAGCGGCCGATACCGGTGGCTGTCCAGGTGCTGCCAGCGGGGATGTTTTTCACGAGCCAGCAGAGGTTGTCGACGGTGGCGGGGGTGCAGCCGGGGACGCCCAAAACGAAGTTGAACTGCATGGGGTCGGCAGGGACCTGGCCTTTGCGGGCCATAGTAAGGATGGTGTCGAGGTGGCCCATTTCGAAGCACTCGTATTCGGGCTTGATGCCGCGCTCCATCATACGTTTGCCGAAGGCGCGCATGGTGGGCATGGTGTTGTCGAAAATCTCATCGCCGAAATTGCAAGTGCCGCAGTCGAGGGTGGCCATTTCGGGCTTGGGAGTGGTGTCGGTGCTCTGGAGGCGCTCATCGGGGGTCATGCCCACGGCACCACCCGTGGAGGGGATAAGAATGACGTTGGGGCACTCTTTGTAGATGGCCTCTTCGCACTCTTGGAAACGCTCACGGCTCTGCGTGGGGGTGCCATCGTCGTAGCGGACATGGAGGTGAACAATAGCGGCACCGGCATCGACTGCCGACTTGGCTTCGCGCACAATTTCTTCAACGGTGTAAGGAACGGCAGGATTCTGCTCTTTGGTAACTTCGGCGCCACAAATGGCGGCGGTGATAATCAGTTTATCCATATTATTGTATTTTAATTTATATTTTTAAAAATTGTTAATTACGTTAGTTGCAATATTTATTACTGAATCATCAATAATAAAAATGCAAAGATACGAAAAATTTTCGTACTTTTGCAAAAAAATAAAACGATGCTGATTCTCGGAATTGACCCAGGCACCCAGGTATTGGGGTACAGTATTCTCAACACCGACGGCGAAAAGCCCCAGTTGGTGGTGATGGATGTGCTGTATCTGCGCAAGATTTCCGACTTTCACCTCCGTATTCGCAAGATTTACGACACCACACAGCGCATCATCGACTCATACCACCCCGACCACCTGGCCATCGAGGCCCCTTTTGCGGGAAAAAATGTGCAGTCGATGCTCAAATTGGGCAAGGCGCAAGGGGTGGCGATAGGTGCGGCCCTTGGGCGCGACCTTTCGTATACCGAATACGAACCTGCGGCGGTGAAGCAGCGGGTGACGGGCAACGGTAACGCGGCCAAGGAGCAGGTGGCCATGATGCTCCAAAGCATCTTCGGCTTCGAGGCCATGCCGCAATATTTGGATGCTTCCGACGCCTTGGCTGTGGCTTACACCTGCTATTTGGAGCAGACCGACCCTTTGGGCGATTTGCGCAAGCAGTTGAAGCCTCAGCGTTCGAAGAAAAGCAAGAAACAACAGTGGGGCGAGTTTGTGAGAAACAACCCCGAGATGGTGAACTAATATTATCGAATAAAAAAATACAAAATATGACTGAACAAAAGAAATCTTTTTCCTCAAGCATTGGCGCCATCATGGCTGCCGTAGGCTCAGCCGTAGGCCTGGGCAATATTTGGCGTTTCCCCTACATCTGCGGCAAATACGGCGGCGGTGCTTTTTTGGTTGTGTACCTGTGTTTCGTGTTCTTGCTGGGTTCGGTGCTCATGATGTCCGAATTCGTTATCGGACGCCGCTCGCAGCACACCCCCATGAAGGCTTTTGCCTCTCTGCGCCCCGACCGCAAAGGTTGGGCGTTAGTGGGATTGATAGGCATTGTGGCAAGTTTCTTCATACTTTCGCAATATCTGGTGCTCTCGGGGTGGACAACAAGTTATATATGGGATGCCGTGAACGGAACCCTCGCCTCTTTGGGCACCGATGCCACGGCCATCAGCACCTATTTCCAGCAGTTCTCCACCAGTTCTATACGTCCCGCTTTGTGCTTGGTTATTTTTGCGGCATTGGTGCTGATAGTCATCTTGGGAGGTGTGCAGAAAGGTATTGAAAACGTCAGCAAAATATTGATGCCCATACTGGTATTTCTTATCTTGGTGCTGTGTGTGCGAAGCCTCACATTGCCCAACGCTGGTCGTGGTGTCGAATACCTTTTCTCACCCGATTTCAGCAAACTCACCGGCGAAGGAGTTTTGGCCGCCTTGGGTCAGGCACTCTTTTCGTTGAGCGTGGGCATGGGCGTGATGATTGTGTACGGCTCCTACATTCCTGTGAACGATAACATTTTCAAGACATCGATGTGGATTACCGTCTGCGACACACTCATCGCCGTTTTGGCAGGCCTTTCCATTTTCCCCGCCGTGTTCAGCTGCGGATTAGACCCTGCAGGCGGCCCCGGATTGGTGTTCTGCGTTCTGCCTAATGTATTCAACACTTTGGGCAATGCTGGCTCAATCTTTGCCTCTATATTCTTTATATTGTTGGCTGTGGCCGCTCTCACAAGTGCCATTTCCCTCTTGGAGGCACTTACCGCTTGGTTTGACGAACACACCAAATGCAATCGAACCCTCTCAGCCATCATTTTCTTTGTAATCACCACCGTTTTAGGCATCGTATTTTCCTTGTCGCTCGGCACCTTGTCCGATGTCAAATTGGCCAACCTTACCCTCTTTGACTTTGTCGACCGCCTCAACAGCATCTATCTTCCACCGCTCTGTTCCTTAGGCACCATAGTGTTCTTTGGCTGGGTGATGCCTGAAAAGGACATCATCGACGAACTCTCCAATCACGGCACCATCAAAATCGGCTACTACAAAGTGTTCCGATTCCTGGCTCGCTATGTGGCTCCGCTGGCTTTGATTGTAGTGATTGTGAGCGGTATCATCAACTGATAACATACGCACCTATGAAGAAATTTTTAGTCACCATGGTTTGCTTGGCTTTGCTGGCAGGTTGTCAGCCGAAAAGTCCAAAACTGTACAACCCTGCGGAGGTGAATTTTGCTGCGTCATACAATCCTTTTTTGGAGAACCAGTTCTATCCATCTTTGGTGATGGGGTTGTCCAACTATAAGGATGTCCACCAAAACAGTTCCGACTCTAATGCGTTGTTTACCGTTTCTGTAACCTCGCCCGCCAACCACGCGGTGCTTCGTGTGACCATTGATTCTTCCAATCTCAACTATGTGACCATCTTCCAAGAGGATATGCCCAAGAAGGGGGAGCGATACTCCTTCTCCCTCGCGCCGAAATGGAAATACGACAAACTCTATGCCATACGCCAGCAGGGTGTCACAGACCTCACTTTCACCTGCTTTATCAATGATGAGGAGGTTGACGTGAAGAACCTCCGTTTGAATTACCGCTCGGTGAACGACTGTCTTTTGAGCATCCGCGACACCGCTGGCAAACTGCACGATTTCCGCTGGCTCTTTGCCGCCTACGTCAATGAGGAGCACCCCTACATCGACAGTATTTTGTCGGGGATGCTTGAGCAAGGGGTAATCAACAAAATCACTGGCTACCAACTCTCCAGCAAGAATGTGGAGGAGCAGGTCGAAGCCCTATGGCATTACGCTTTGGAGCGAGGCATCTCATACTCCTCTATCTCCTGTACATCCAACCCCACCAAACGTTCCAACATCCAGCACATTCGTTTCTTCGACGAGGTTTACAACACCCGCCAAGCCAATTGTGTCGATGCCTGTGTGTTCTTCGCTTCGGTGATGCGCAAAATCGGCTTGAAACCTGTGATTTTTGTCGAACCCTGCCACGCCTACCTCGGCTATTACACCGACAAAAATCGGAAGAGCCTCAAACTGCTCGAAGCCACCATCACGGGGTGGGTAGACTTTGCATCCCTCTCGCGCAGCTACAATCCCAACGCCAATGGGGTCAGCCGTCTTCCCTCAGCACAATACGAAAAGGTGGCAAAATATCTGACTGATGCCCAGTGTGTCCTTTGGGAGTCGGGGAAAATGTCTTTCGACGAATTGAAACACGCCGTGGCACACAACCTTTTTGTCAAAGCCAGCACCTACAACCAAGAAAACTACAACAATAATAAAAGATATTTCGAAGACCCCGAGAACCTTCAATTCCAACAACTCGACATCGAACTCCTGCGCAAGCAGGTCTCTCCCATCAACGGATAAAAAACAGAAAAAAGTGACAGCCTCAAAAAACTGTCACTTTCATCCTCTTCAAAGGGATTTCGCTTAATCCTCGTCCTGTTCGCCAATCAGCGAATTGTATAGGTCGTAGAATTGGTCGATGATGACTTTCTGCGTGAATTTCTCACGTTGTTTACGGCCCTTGGCAATCATATTCTCACGCAAAGCGGGATTGTCAATCAACTGTTTCATCTTCTCGGCTATCTCGTGCGGATCTTCGGGGTTCACATACAATGCCGCATCACCGCCCGCTTCGGGCATGGAAGACACATTGGAAGTGATGACAGGAACGTCGCAGCACATCGACTCCAAAATCGGTATGCCGAAACCCTCGAAGTGCGACACATACACCGAGGCTATAGCGCTGGCATACAAGCCCGGGAAATCCTCAAAATCGGCCTTGCTGATAATTTGCACACGGTCGTTGAGTTTCAAACGCTTGATTTCGTTCTGCAAATCCACATAATAATGGGTGCGAGGACGACCCACAATCACCAAATGATAATCTTTGGGCAGTTCGGCCAAGGCTTGCACAGCGGCCATCTGGTTCTTTCGTTCCTCGATGGTGCCCACACAAATAAAATATTTCTCGGGCAGGTGGTACAGCTGACGAATGTCAGCAATATCCTCCGACGGTATCGGACGCCAGAAAATGGGGTCGCACGACTGATAAATCACCCTAATCTTTTCCTCGGGGACATTCATCATATCCATCAAATCACGCTTAGTCTGCTCACTGATTGCCACCACTACGTCGGCACTCTTGCACGAATATTTCATCTTCATCCGATGCACAAAGCAGTCGAATTTCTTATAATATTGCGGATAACGCCACACAATCAAATCGTGCATCGTCACCACACGCTTGATGTTCCGAGGAATGCCGTGAGGCAGTTCGTGGCTCAAACCATGATACACCTGCACCTTGTCGCCCGTGAGGTGCATCGAAATGCCGAACAATCGCCACAAATTAGGCAAATAGCGGTCAAAACCCGAAGGCTGATGAGTTGAAATATTGGCGTAACTGGAAAAATAGGTCTTATAGTCGCCCGTCATCTTGGGAGCATACAAAAAGGCTCGAACGTCCTGATGTTCCTGGGCGAGGCCACAGATAAGCATACGGCTGTAATTGCCCAGCCCTGTGTAGTTTTGAAAAGCTCGTTTAGCGTCGAAACCGATAATCATACGTTTGGTATTGTTATTAGATTTGTTGACCAGTGACCCGTGATTCATGAACAGGCGGCTACAACCCGCCCAGTCGTTACTCACTTTTCACCATTCACTTTTTTTCGTTATTTTGTATTTGCAAAAATACAAAAAAAATATGTATCTTTGCAAAATAAATTTGAAAAATACAGCCAATGGTCAAAATTTCTGCCGTCATCATCACCCAAAACGAGGAACGCAACATCGGTCGCTGCCTCCAATCGTTGCAAGACATCGCCGACGAAGTGGTAGTGGTAGACTCGGGTTCAACCGATGCCACCGAGCAGATTTGCAACTCTTTCGGCGCTCGTTTCATCCCCCATCCCTGGGAAGGTTACGATGGTCAGAAAAACTTTGCCGACGCCCTCGCTTCGCACGAATGGATTTTTAGCATCGATGCCGACGAAGCCCTCTCCCCCACCCTCCAAAACAGCCTTCGAGCCTTCAAAAACGGCCACCATGCCGAAAACGAAGTATTCAGTGTATGCCGCCTCAACAACTATTGCGGCAGTTGGATACGACACTGCGGCTGGTACCCCGACGAAAAAATCCGCCTATGGCGCAAAGGGGTGGCATCATGGGACGGCGTCGTCCACGAAGAGATACGCTATGACCGTCCCGTAGTATCGAAACGCCTCGACGGCGATTTGCTGCACTACACCTACTACAGCGTCGCCGACCACGCCGCACGACAAGTCAAATACGCCACCCTCGCCGCCCAAAAAGCCCACCAGCAAGAACGCCGGTGTCGTCGCTGCGCCCTCGTCCTAAAGCCGCTCTGGACATTCATCCGCAACTACATTTTCAAAGGCGGTTTCCTCGATGGCCGTGCGGGATTTCTCGTATGCAGAATGTCGGCCTTCTACACCCTCGTCAAATACGCCAAGCTGAACGAACTTTCAAACAAGTCTCCTAACTCTCAAAATTAAAGCCTATGCCCGAAATCAAAGCCTCCAACAAAGACCTCTTTGCCAAATACACCTTCGAGGAGAAACAACGCCTCTACGAAGCCGCCGCCGAACTATACAGCGACAACAAACGACAACTCTTTGACCGCCTGGTTAAGAACCGAACTCGCCACATCAGCGTGGTGCTCGAAGACATCTTCCAGTCGCACAACGCCAGCGCCGTGCTCCGCAGCTGTGACTGCTTCGGGGTGCAGGATGTCCACGTCATCGAAGACCGCAACAAATACGCTCCAAACTCCGACGTCTCTATGGGTTCCGACAAATGGGTCGACTACTACAAGCACCCCGACATACTCCAAACCTACGACGAACTGCGTCAACGTGGCTACAAAATCATCGCCACACTGCCCCACGAAAACGACACGATGATTACCGACCTCGACATATCACAACCCATCGCCCTCGTCTTCGGCACCGAACTCACCGGCCTCACCCCCGAAGCCATCGACCACGCCGACGGCTACGTCAAAGTGCCCATGTACGGCTTCACCGAGAGTTTCAACATCAGCGTCTGTGCCGCCCTATCCCTCTTCTGCCTCACCGAGAAGATGCGTGCCGACAAAAACATCCGCTGGCAACTCTCCGACGACGAACAACTCACCCTCAAACTCTATTGGAGTATGCAAGTCATTCACGATGGCCGACATGTGATGGAGCAGCTCGAACAACGCCTCTTCTGATTCCTCAAAACGGCCAAGGAATCGTATCAAATTATGTCAATCCGAAAAATTATTTTTCAATATACAAAAAAATTGTTATCTTTGTAGATTGAACAAATAAAGAACAACAACATATAACATATTCACTATGAAAAAGATATTCCTTCTTATTGCGCTCGTTTTATTGAGTCAGAGCATCGTTTTTGCTCAAAAAGATAAAAATATCAAAGAATCCGATGTGCCCATTCGCTACATCAAAGACTTCCAAAACCAAGTGCAAGGCGCACAAAACACCTATTGGACGATGGCTCCCGACAGCAGTGCCTATATGGTGACTTTCAACACCGCCGAAGGCGACAAACAAGCCCTCCGTTTCACCCCCAAAAGCACCGAGACCCGCTACTATGTCGCTTCAGAATACTATCCCCACGCCATCCAAGACACCGTCGCACACCTCTTCCCCAAGCACAATATCAACGAAGTCTATATCCGCAACTACAACAAGAAGATGACCTATCAAGTGCGTATCGTCCGCACCAAAGGTTTCCTCTTCTGGCGTAAAGAAGCCGAGCCCAAGATTCTCTCCTTCGAGACAAACTGCAAGCTCATCGAAGCACTTGACGAAGAATAAAAATAAGTTTTTTTCAACTTTTTTATTGTTTTTTGCCCGTATTGATTTTTCAATACGGGTTTTTGTTTTGAACATAGAGGCCTCCTCTACTCAAACCTGATGTAATCCTGCTCGTCGCAGTAATCGTCTATAATTTGAAATATCTCCAAGCCGTATTTGGCAACTTTCACCTTGCCCATACCGACTATCTTGAGCAACGCCTTGCTGTCTCTCGGCAGTTTGTCGGCTATCGCCAAAAGCGTTTTCTGATGAATGATAGCGAAGGCGGGCACGTTGTCTTCCTCGGCATGAGCCTTGCGCCAAGCCGTCAACAAAGGCACCAGGCCAGGATGGGCTATGTCGCCATAGTTTGCCGACTCCTTCTTCACCTTGGGCGCCTGCTTGGGGCGTAAGGCGAAATCAACCTTCAACCGCTGATAACGTACAATATCGAAACCCGACTTACGCACCTCCTGCATCACCATCTTCTTCAATTCCAATGCCACAAGATAGTTCTCCTGCGCCTCCTTGAAGCGCGACGCCGTCTCTTTGCTGTCTATCTCCACATCCAGCATCGGCGCCATCTTAGCCTCTATGTCGTTCAAACAATCGTCAAAATACACCGCCGCCTTGCCCACTCTTTCCACTGCCTTCGGCTGTCCCTCCCCCGCTGGCAGGGTGGCTATTGTCATCAGCTGCCTGTGGAAACGCTCCGCCACATCCGCAAGCCCTGCCACCTCTTTGCCTATCAGCATCGTGATGGCCGAAGCCATCTTGGGGTACGTCGTGCGGAGATTGTTCTGATATATTCTTTCGAGGTTTTCCGCTTCATGCACTATGGCCGAGAAATCAAACACCTCATAAAGCTGATTGTAATAATACTGGTCCTTGAACCCTTCGAGCGACCCTTCCGCCTCTTCCACCGATGTGAGTGTGCCGTTGAACTGACTGATATCGGCACTGCTGAAACCGCATTGCGCCGTGATGGGCGACAGCAGCGTGAGGCCCTCCAAACTCCTGCAACGGCTCAGCGCCACATACACCTGCCCGTAAGCAAAAGCCTGTGCCGCATCCACCATCACCCTGTCAAACGTCAGCCCCTGCGCCTTGTGTATCGTCACCGCCCACGCCAGCCGAAGCGGATATTGCGAAAAAGTGCCGTCAACAACCTGGTGTATCTCCTTGTCATCGGGGTTTACCTCATACTTCACATTCTCCCACACCTCGCGTCCAACCTCTATCGCATTGCCTTCGTCGTCGGCCACCTTAACCACCATCTCTTTGTCGTCACCCGCAGCAATGTCCTCCACCGTGCCCAGTTTGCCGTTGTAGTAGTTGTGTCCCCCCGAGGTGTCGTTCTTCACAAACATCACTCTCGCCCCCTTTTTGAGCACCAGATTCGGCTCTGTGGGAAACGATGTCTCGGGAAAACTGCCTTTCACCTCGGCCTCCAGCGTGTACGCCTTGCCCTTCAGCGCCTCCATACGGCTACGGTTCACCGTGTCGGCCTGATAGTTGTGGGTGGTGAGCAGTATGGCGTCCTGTCCCTTTGCCGGAGTGTGGCACACCCGTTTGTTGAGGGCTTCGAGGGTGGCCGTGTCAAACTTGTTGTCGCGCACATTGTTGAGCAGCGACACAAAATAGGGGTCCTGCTGCCGATATATCGCCTTCAACTGTATGGTTACATATTGCAGCCGCGCCAAAGCCTTGGAGTGGAAAAAGAAAGGCGAAGGGTATACCCGCATCATATAGGGACGCTCCTCCTCCGTCACCACAGGTGCCAACTGTTGCACATCGCCTATCATCAACAGTTGCACCCCTCCGAAGGGCCTCCCGTTGCGACGCACACGCCTCAGCACCTCGTCCACAGCATCCAGCAGGTCGGCCCGCACCATACTTATCTCGTCTATTATCAGCAGTTCCAAGGTGCGTATCACGTCCAACTTGCTCTTGCGCAGCTGGCGGTTCTTCTCGGGCATCTGATACTCCGTCACCAACTCCTTCACTTCGGGCAGATACGGGCAGAAAGGCAGCTGAAAGAAACTGTGTATCGTCACCCCGCCGGCGTTCACCGCAGCCACACCCGTAGGGGCAAGCACCACACTACGTTTGGTGCAAGTGCTCACCACATGGTGCAGAAAAGTCGTCTTGCCTGTGCCTGCCTTGCCGGTCAAAAACACCGACACTCCCGTCTCTTTCACATACTGCTCCGCAAGACTCGTCTCTCGGTTGAACTCCATCGGTCAATAATCAATTAGACATTAAAATTCAAAGCGGCTCCGCCCAACTCCCATCTCTCATCTCTCAACTAATCGGCACCCTTCTATCCAACCCGAAACTCATCGGCGACACTTTCAGCACCGGCGCAAACTGCAACCGCTTCCACTCATTGATACGCACCTTGCGCAGCACCTCGGCCACCAAAGTCTCGTCGTAACCCTCCTCCACAATCTCCTCCAGGCACAACTGTTCCTCTATATGCAGATTCAAAATAGCGTCGAGCACACTATAGTCGGGCAGCGAATCGGTATCCTTCTGTCCGGGGCGGAGCTCCGCCGAAGGAGCCTTCGTAATCGTGTTGACAGGTATACGTTCCTTGTCGCGGTTGATATATTCGGCCAGCTCGTACACCTCCGTCTTATACAAATCGCCAATCACACTCAACCCGCCGCAACTGTCGCCATACAGAGTGCCGTAGCCCATGGCCGCCTCGCTCTTATTGGTAGTATTCAGCGCCATGGCGCCGAACTTGTTGGCATAGCTCATCACAATCGTGCCGCGAATACGTGCCTGCATATTCTCCTCCGTAACATCCTCGGGGCGGTCACCGAACACAGGCTTCATACTCTCTCTCAACGTGTCGAACATCGGCTTGATAGGCACAATGTCGTAACTCACACCCAGATTGTTGGCCAAATCCACCGCATCCTTCACCGAGTGGTCGGTCGAATACTGGCTCGGCATCAGTATGCCGTGCACATTCTCAGGCCCTATCGCATCGGCTGCCAGCACACACACCATGGCCGAATCCATACCCCCGCTCAGCCCCAGCACAGCCTTCTTGATGCGATTCTTCGCAAAATACTCCCGCAAACCCGTCACCAACGCCTTATACACCAGCGCCACTACTTCAGGTTTCTCGTCCTCGCACTCGTCCAGCAACTGCAAATCAACGCTCTGCGAACAGTCCTCAAAATACGGCAACTGTCTCAGCACTCCGCCCGCAGCGTTCAGCGCCATACTGCCGCCCGCATACAGATAGCTTCCCTCGGCACCCGTGCGGTTCACAAACACCAACGAAGCGTTCAAATTCTCCACAATCTTGTGCATCCTGTAGCGTATCCTGTACGGCTTGTTATAATCGAAAACATTGCATCCGCAGCACACCACCATATCCGGCTGCTCAACGTGCGACTTCGACAGCTCCTTCAAATCCTCGTAAAAGCCTATGGCTATCGACTGCTCCTGATACTGAATCACCTGCACACCCTCGCCCCGCACAAAATACTTCTGCTCGTCGGGGGCGAGATATTTCTTCGTGATAATGCCTCGGATGGCGCAATTCTGCACAAACACAATGGCGTTGCACAGCCCCTTGTCCTGAATCTGCAACGGCATACCGACAAGGAAAGCCCTATGCTCCGACCGAGCAATCAACTCCTGCAAAGCCGACTGAGCCCTCTTCTGAAGGTCGCGGTAAGCCACCGAACCATACAGCGGCGACCCGCACAACGTGCACGCGGGAAACACCGTCAGCAACGCATCGCGACTCTCGGGGCGGTCAAGCTCCTCAATCACCCATTTCAAATTCTCTTCCGGATTATTGGTTATAATGTTGTGTTGGACAATATGTATATTCATAAACAGCTGTATTAAATATTGTTGGGACAAATTTCCGATAAAATTCCAAAATACAAAAATACAATATTTTTTTGACAAATCAAAGAATAATTGAGAATTGGGCAGGAGACGACTTGAATTGAGAATTGAAAATTGAGAATTAGGCGGGAGCCGTCTGTCATCTGTCATCTTTCGTGCGTAGTGTGATTTAGTGCCGTTGTGGCTGCCTCACTTTTTTCAGGGTGTCATGGTGTCAGGTGTCACGGTGTCATTGGTGTCATGAGTGTCATGAGGGGTGTTTTTTGTTTTTTGGATTTTTTTCAAATAAATATAAATAAAAAAGTATAATATATAAGTATACAATATATATAATATAATAATACAATTATATAATTAATATAAAAAAATGTAAAATGTAAAAAACGTATAGATGACACCGTGACACTCGTGACACGGTAACGTCGCTGTACCGCCGTAGTAGTTTTGCTCGCTGAAGCGAACGACAAGAAAAAAAATAAAAAATTATCACATAAATCATTGAAATATATCATAAAAAATAGTATATTTATTTGTGAAAAGTGAAAAGAAAATGCGCACTCGTTTCACATATCACAAACACAATAACAAATTAGGACATTGACACAATGGTAATTTTAACAGGTATCAACACCAACTTGAGAGGCTCGGCAGGCGGCTGGACTTTCGACGGCTGGAAGAACCACGAGGAGGAAGACCACGACTTCACCCTGACCCTCAACGGCGACATGACGCTGGAAGCGATAATGTTTGAGGATTAACCCGGAAAGCCCGGGGAACCCGGAACTTCCGGAACTTCCGGATAGCCAAGAATCTCCGGATAAAACTGCCTCCTAAACTTGTGAAAAGGGCCTAACGACCTTTTTTTAATCGTTGTAGATTTCGTGGAGTTCGACTTCGTAGGTGATAGGGGTGTTGTCGGGGGTGCCGATGGCGCCTTGGGCAAGGTTGTGGGGAAAGTAGAATCGGTAGTGACTGCCAGCCTTCATCATCTGGAGTCCGAGGTAGAGGCCTTTGAATATCGAAGGGCCGACGACATGGACAACGGGTTTGCGTTCGCCGTAGGTCTGGGTGATGACTTCGCCGGTGAGCATGTTGGTTTCTTTGAAATCGAAACTGATGCGGAGACCAGCCTTGGCTGTGGGGCCATTGCCTTCGGCGAGCACTTCGTAGTAGAATCCTTCGTCGGATTTCTTCACATTGGGGTTTTCGTTCACCAATTTTTCAAGGTATTCATTTTCGCTGAGGGTGGCTTTTTCGTCGGCACGGGCGGCCATCTCGGCCTGGCGTGTGACGCTCATCTCGGCCATCTCGGTGCAGAGGGCGCTGTAGGTGGCTTCGTCCAAGGGCTGTTTCTTGCCTTTCAGGGAGCTTTTGAAGGCTTTGATGAGCAGTTGGTTGTCGAAGTCGTAGAAGCCGCTTTGTGCGGTTTTGGCGAGGCTGATGCCCATGGCTTGGCTGAAGGTGGTTACCTCTTCTTTGTCGGGGTCGCCTTTTTTGTCGAAAATCATTTTCCGTTGTTCGGGGGTGCAGCCGAAGAGGAAGTTGAGGTCTTGGTTGGCAGCCACGAAGCGTTTTTCGGTCAGGGGGCTTTCTTCGCCGTTCATCAGGGCGTAGAAGGTCTTGGCGGCTACTTTTTGGTCGAAGGGGTAGAAGTCGTCTTGCAGTGTTTGTGCGAGGCTCATGCCCATGGCCCAGCTGAGGCTGTCTTGTTCGTCGGCCAGTTGTTGGTTGGCGACATTGCCGCACGAGGTGAGGGATAGGGCTGCGATGCAGGCCACGGATAGGGCAAGAAGAGATTTTTTCATTTGATTTTGTGATTTATGAATTATGATTTCTGAATTCTTATTTATGATTTATGAGTGGGGCGGCAGCCAATTCTCAATTTTCAATTATTATTTTCCTCGGCCTTGGAAGATGATGCCTACGGTGTAGATGAGTATTTTGATGTCGGTGGTGATGGACATGTTTTCCATGTAGAGGAGGTCGTATTTGAGGCGTTCGCACATTTCGTCGACGTTGCTGGCGTAGCCGTATTTGACCTGTCCCCACGAGGTGATGCCGGGTTTGATGCGTTGCAGGAGGAGGTATTCGGGGCAGCGTTTGATGATTTGGTCGATGTAGTATTGACGTTCGGGGCGGTAGCCGACGATGGACATGGTGCCTTTGAGCACGTTGTAGAATTGCGGTATTTCGTCGAGGCGCACTTTGCGCATGAAGCGGCCGAAGGGGGTGATGCGGGGGTCGTCGTCGCGCGAGAGTGCGGGGCCGCAGGCTTCGGCGTCGGTGTACATGCTGCGGAATTTGTGCATTTTGAAGGGGCGGCCTTTGTAGCCGATGCGTTCTTGGGCGTAGAAGACGGGGCCGGGGCTGGTGCATTTGACGATGATGGCAGTGATGAGGTAGACGGGCGAGAGCAGTATGAGCGCCAGCAGCGAGAGGACGATGTCGCAGATGCGTTTGACGCTGTATTGCCATTCCTCCATGAGGCGGGTGTTGATGGTGATGAGGGGCGAATGGAAGATGTTGTCGACCCGCACCATGCCGAGGATGATGTCGCGGGCGTCGGGGGTGATTTTGATGATTACTTCGCCACAGCCGTCGAGGGTGCGGAGTATCTGCTGGATTTTCTCTTTCTCGTTGTCTTCAACGGCGATGATGACCTCTTCGATGTGGCGTTCTTCGATGATGCGTTTCATCTCGGAGGTGTTGCCGAGGCAGGGCATCACGGCCAGCAGACGTGTCTCGGAGTCATTGGCGGCATCGCCGTCGACGGAGATGAAGCCGCTAAACTGTTCGCCCGAGTAGCGTTCTTGGTTTTCGAGGTCGAGGTAGGTTTGATAGGCTTTGCTGTGGCTTCCGACGATGAGTGTGGGAAAACCTATTTTGCGGTTGTGCACCTTGTTGACGATGCTGGAGGTTTGGATGACGCGACAGGTGTAGGTAAGGGCGAAATGCACCACGAGGAGGAAGAGGAACGAGCTGTAGTAGTTGTGGTAGGTGCCCACTTCGTCGTCCAGCAGCAGGGCGAAGAATATGACCACTACGCCGATGATGCTGGCAGTGATGGTTTGCTGCAATTCTTTGAGGCGGGCTTTGCGAAGCACGTTTTTGTAGGTGCCTTGGATGGCGTACAAGGCCAGCCACCCGAGGGGTACCACGACGATGCCCCGCCAGAAGTTGGCGTCGGCGAACACTTGGTTGGCGTCTTCCATGCCGAGGTGTTCGATGCCGAGTTTTCGGAACAGGAATAGCAGTGCCCATGCCAACATGGCGCTGAGGATGTCGAAGATGATATATCGAAGGGATGCTTTCATTGTGAATCGGACAGATTTAGGAATTAAAAATAAAAGTAAATGAGGCAGGATGGCCGTCTACATTGCGATGATTTTGAAGTTGTCGAAGCGGACATAGCCCTCTTTTTTGTCGGGGTTGTTGGCTTGGAAGAAGATGCCAATGGGCAGGTTGTAGTTGAACTGGCTCCATGTCTTACCGAGGTTGATGTAGATTTTCTGCCATCCTTTGTTGGCGTAGAGGCGCATCACCTCTTTCTGCGACTGGTTGCTGCCCGCCACTTCGAAGCCGGCCATGCCTATCATCAGCTCCATGTCTGTCCAATAGTCCATTTCGAGGTAGAGGAGGTCGGTAGAGCGGAGACGGTCGGTGTTGAACTCACCGTTGAGGTGGAACGCGGCAATCGAATCTTGCACATGCACTCGACCGTAGCCTTGGCCTGTGCAGGCGTTTTCGGGGTCGTTCTTCTCCCATACCATCGTACTGTCGAAGCTGGTGGTGAAACTTGTGGGCTCGAAGAAATCGGCAGCAAGGACTTTGATTTGGTTGCTGTTGAGATAATTGGCTTGGAGGAACCAGTCGTGGCGTTCGGGGTCGTATTGTCCGATATGGGTGATGCTGTCGGCAGCGAGAGTCATGTTGTCTAATCGGATGACTTGGTAAAAGGGGTAGGAGATGCGAGAGGCAGAGATGCCGTTTTGCTTTACGCAGGGGACAACCTTCAGGTAGGTCATGGTGCCGTAGTGCAGCACAGGCACGGTGCAGGGCAGTTGATAGGTGCCCAGTCTCGTTTCGGCGTTGTCGCCTTCAAACAGGCACACCAGTTCCACCGCATCGACCAGCGAAGAGTAGAAACCCGGCTCCACGGAGGGGGCGGAACTGCTTTGGGGCACCACATCGATGCGGTCGAGGTGCAGATAGGCGGGGACAGTAACATCGCCCGAAAATTTCTTGCAGGAGCTGAGCGAGAGCATCGTAAGAGCCATCGCTATCAGTAGTCGGAAGTTGTTTTTCAAAAAAATCATATAAAAAATAACGTATTATTATTTTTTTTATTATTTTTGCAGCATGAAAAAAATCGGAGTATTATCAGACACACATGGCACCGTGCCTTCGCAGGTGTATACTTTTTTCAAAGATTGCGACGAATTGTGGCACGCCGGCGACCTCGGGCAGGGGGTGTTGGAAGAGTTGCGCCAATTCAAACCGTTGAGGGCCGTATATGGCAATATGGATGACTATGCTATGCGTTACGAGGTGCCCCAAACCGACCTTTTCAACTGTGAAGGGCTCAAGGTGCTGATGACCCATATCGGCGGATGGCCAGGGCATTATGACGCGAAAATCCTCCCCATTCTTCAGCATGATCACCCCGACATTTTTGTGTGCGGACACAGCCATATACTCAGGGTGATGTACGATAAAGAGCTCAATTTGCTGCACGTCAACCCAGGTGCGGCAGGGCGGCAGGGGTTCCACAAGGTGGGCACCTTGGTGCGTTTTACCATTGACGGCTCTCCAAAAGACCTCGAAGTGCTCGATTTTCCCAAGTTATAGTTTTTGAAACCGAAGAGGTTCATTTCTCGCCACGATTGCCTTTTTCGGGCAATTGGGCGATGATGACGCCTATGACGACGATGATGATGCCTACAGGCTTTGTCCACGAAAGTTGCTCTTGGCCGATGAGCAGGGCGGCAATGAGCGAGAAAACGGGAATTACGTTGGTGAAGATACATGCCGCCGTGGCTCCTAATCGGGCGATGCCGATGTTGTAGAACATATAGGCTATGGTGCTGCAAAAAATGCCCAACACAAGCAATAGGAGCCACATTTGGGGGGAGTAAGAGAGAAGGGGGAGGTGACTGCCGTCGAGAAGCAGCACGAGGGGGATGAAATAGAGGCAGCCGAAGAGGTTCTGGTAGGCGGTGATGGTGAAAGGCTTGTATTTGTCGACAAGTTTGACGAGGACGATGGTGAAGATGACGGCGATGAACACGGCTCCAGCCAGCCATGCGAGGCCTAAAGGATTGGCGTCGAGGTTTCCATCACCACCAAAAAGGAGCATGACAGAGAGACCCACGAGGGAGAGGACGATGCCGACGAGGGTGGCAGGGCGGATGCGTTCTTTGTAGGCTATGGCCATGCCGAAGGGGACGAAGAGGGGTATGGTAGCCACGATGATGGAGGCCATGCTCCCGCTGACAAGACGCACACCGCTGGTTTCACAGATGCTGTAAATGAACGGTTCGCAGAGAGCCAGGAGGAGGAACCATTTGAGGTCACCCCGACGGATAGGTTCGAGCCGGCGGAAGAGAAGCAGGGAGGGTATGGTGACCACCGAGGCAAGGAATAAACGGAAGACCAAGATGATGAGCACGGTGATGTGTTCCTCGGTGGCGAAAAGTTCTTTGGTGATGATGAAACTGATGCCCCACACGATGGAGGCAAAAGCAAGGAGAAGGTAGACAAGGGATTTTTTCATTATTTGATATTTTTTTGTCTTTTTTAGCAATATTTTTTAATAAGGTGCGTTATAAATTCAAATTAATTGTTGGTGAAGTGAAATATTTTCGCTTTTACAACAACTAAATAATAAACGAAAATAATTAAAAAGTATTTTTATAACATGAAGAAAATTTTTGTTGCAGCCGTTGTGATGCTGCTCGCCATGGGTTCAGTGAACGCTCAGAACACGTTTCGTGGCATTGTCAAGTACCACCTTACCAGCACTGGCAAGGTGGATGTGAAAATTCCCGCCGAGAACTCCGAAGTGGAAGTGAAGGTTTATGACAACAAGATTATGCTGGGTAACAATATCCAGAACGGTTTCAAACTTTCGGTGACAATGGATTTGAGTCAGGCAATAGCCTATCTGGCCGCCAACGACATTGAGTTGGAAAGTTACACCGGTGACGGCAAACTGCTTATCCGTGACGAGACCACGAAAGCCGAAATCGACAGCATCGAGATTCCCGACAAGGAACCAGGCCATTACTATTATGAGTATCTTGACGAAACTCAGGAGATGTTGGGATACACTGCCAAGAAGATGGTGATGCACCGCTATGATGAGGAAGGTGTTGACAATCCCACAACCTGCTGGTACACCACCGAAATCGGTCCCGAGTACTGCCTGCTAATTGGCAATATCAAGGGTATGCCGTTGGTGTTCACCTCCGAACAGGGCGAAGGCAAAGCCATCACCTACACCGCCACCGAAATTGTGAAGGGCAAGGTGAAAGAGGCCGAGATGCTGTTGCCTGCCGGTTTCACCGACACCAGCGAAGAGGAGTTTACTCAGATTATGAAAGAGCTCCAAGAGGCTTTCGAGCTATTGGAAGAATAATGTACCTATAATAGGGAGACCTTGAGGCGAGATGCTTTGAGGCGGCAATTCAACGACTCGGTTTTGAGGGGTCGTTGAATTGTTGATGTTTGAGGGTGAGGAGGTGAGCAAATGATTAATAACTAATAAATATCAATCAGTAAGATGGCGAAACGAAAAAAGAAAAAAACCGTCCGACCTACGGGCAGATTTAAAGAATTTTGGAGGACAGAACGCAGCCGCAAATTGCGTGGTTCATGCTACATTCTGTTGGCGTTGTTTGCTGCTGCGGCGATGGTTTCGTTCTTTTTATTGTGGCCGAGTCATGACAATTGGTTGGGTACTGTGGGGTACCATTTGGCCGCTTTCGTGGTGCAGAATACTTTCGGCGTGGCTGCTTTCGGTTTGCCGTTCTTGCTGTTCGTTTACGGTTTGAAACTGTGGAAGGTACAATTGCTACCTTGGGGTAAAACTCTGTGGTGCACGCTGTTTTGGATGCTGTGGTTGTCGACAGTGTTGGGATATCTGAATGGTGTGCAGTTCAAGAATGATACATTTGCCAATTATGTGGGGGTGACTGGCGATTTTGTGTCGTCGATGCTGAATGAGTTGATTAAGTGGGGTACGATGGTATTGCTGGTGTTTTTGGCTGTGGTGTTTTTGGTGTTTGTGCACAAGGTGCGTTTCGCTTGGTTAGGCCATTCCGTGAACAAGATTCGAGAGAATGCCGTCGAGGCAAAGAACGAGCGTGAATTGGCAAGAGCAAAAGAGCGAGAGGAAGAAAAAGAACATGAACGAGAGAGACTTGCATTGTTGAAGCAGGAAGAGTTGAAACGAGAGAAGGAACCAAGGTCAGAGCCCGTTGCAGAGGTGGAACCTGCGAAACCCGACTTTGAAGAGGTGCCTGAAGAAAAAGCCGCTCAAGAGGAAAGAAAGGAGGAATCGATACGTTTCTCTATCGACGACGAGTTCAGCCGTATCAATGCGAAAGCACAAGGCGAAAAAACTGCCGATCCCGCTTTCACCATTACCGACAATCAACCCAATACCCCGATTTATACCGAGGTGGAAGCCGAACAGGCAAGTGGCGTGAATATGCATTATGGTGAAGACCAATTGTATGATCCGCATCTGGATTTGAAGCAGTATATCATGCCCTCCACCGATTTGCTCACCGATTGGGAAACACGCAATGTTAAGGTCACCAAAGAAGAATTGGTGGCAAACAAAGACCGCATTGTGGAGACTTTGCGCAACTATGGTATCGAAATTGTTGAAATCAATGCTTCGCCAGGGCCCACAGTGACCCTGTACGAGATTAAGCCCGCCCCAGGGGTGCGTATCTCCAAAATCAAGAGTTTGGAGGACGATATCGCTTTGAGCCTCTCGGCTTTGGGCATCCGCATCATCGCCCCAATTCCTGGCAAGGGTACGGTGGGTATAGAGGTTCCGAACACTAAGCCGCAGATTGTGTCGATGAAGAATATGCTCGAGTGCGAGGCTTTCCGCAACAGCGGCAAGATGGAGTTGCCCATTGCCTTCGGCAAAACCATCAGCAGTGAGCCTTTCGTCACCGACCTTGCCAAGATGCCCCACTTGCTGATGGCTGGTGCCACGGGTACGGGTAAATCGGTAGGCCTCAATGCGGTGATTGCATCATTGCTGTTCAAAAAGCACCCTTCGGAACTGAAATTCGTGATGGTCGACCCCAAAAAGGTTGAACTTTCGCTTTACAATAAGATTGAACGTCATTATTTGGCAAAATTGCCTGACAGTGAGGAAGCCATCATCACTGATGTGAAGAAGGTGGTGCGTACCCTCAACTCGCTTTGCATCGAGATGGATCAGCGCTACGATTTGCTGCGACAAGCGGGTGTGCGCAAAATCACCGAATACAACGACAAGTTCATCCATCGCCACCTCAATCCCGAAAACGGACACCATTATCTGCCTTATATCGTGTTGGTTATCGACGAGTTTGCCGACCTCATCATGACTGCCGGCAAAGAGGTGGAGATGCCTATCTGCCGCCTCGCACAGTTGGCTCGTGCTGTGGGCATACATCTTATTATCGCAACGCAGCGTCCTACCACCAACATCATCACGGGCACTATCAAAGCCAATTTCCCTGCCCGAGTGGCATTCAAAGTGACGAGTGGCATCGACTCCCGCACCATTCTCGACACAGGCGGTGCCCAACGACTGATAGGTCGTGGCGATATGCTGATTTCGCTTTCAGGATCCGATTTGGTGCGTATACAGTGCGCCCTTATCGAAACAGAAGAGATAGAGCAGCTAGCCGAGTTCGTGGGTGAACAGCGAGGCTACCCCGACGGTTTTTTGTTGCCCGAATATCTTGACGAAAACGAGGAACCAAACAAAGATTTCGACCCGAAGCAGAAGGACGAGTTCTTCAACGATGCTGCCCGACTTGTGGTGGCGAGCCAGTTTGGATCCACCTCGTTGTTGCAACGCAAGTTGCAGCTGGGGTATAACCGTGCAGGCCGCATCATCGACCAGCTGGAAGCAGCTGGTATAGTTGGCCCTTACAATGGCTCGAAAGCCCGTGAAGTGCTTGTCCACGACGAGGTTCAGTTGGAGGAATTGTTGAGGGAGTTGTGAATAAAGAGTGTTTGATGAGAGACATACTTGTAAATTATACATCGTAATTCGAATTTTTTTCGTATTTTTGCATTTTGAAAATATTACAAAATTATTATATGAAGAAGTTAATGATTCTTGCAAGTGTTGTGGTGCTTCTGCTCTGCGTCTCGTGCGCCAAAGAGAAGAACTGCCGCTGTTCGGTGTTGGGTTCGCAGGATACGCGTATCATCACCATCAAGTCGGGAAGTTGCGACAAACTGAATTATGCCAGTTACCACGACGAACTCGATACTGTCCATATCGATTCGATTATCTGCACCGACCATCTTTTTGGTGCCGACGATTCGTTGATTGTTGAACTCTAATCCATTCAGCTATGAAGAAATACATGATTGTTCTTGCTGCCCTTTCGTTGGTCGTGATGGCAGGATGTTCCAAAAGTCGCAGTTGTCGTTGTGTCACCAATGATGGCGGCCCTGAAGCCGTGTTGGTGGTCAATATGGATAGAGGTATGTCGTGCGGCAGCATCACCCGCCAAGGTTTTGAGAAGGAACAAGACGGCAAATTGGTGCGCACCATTCGCACGGTGACGTGTGAGAAAACCACAGAAGAGTGAGAAAATTCGTTTCTGTAAAATTGCTCGTTCCATTGCTGTGCATGATGCTGTTTGCTGCTTGCAACAAACGGTGCCATTGCTATCGCTATGACGGCGGCCACGATTTTTTCACCCCCGAAGAGGTTGACGAACGTGGCGGTTCGTGCCAGCAGATGATTTATTATGCCAATTACCGTCCATATTCGATTTGCGAATGGGATTATTAAAAGGTGGGGGCGATAAATTCAACGCAATTTATTGGACCTACCTAAAGATTTTCAGAGTAATAGATTTTTCCGATTCGTTGTCCAGAGATTATCTATATGTCTGAATGTTAAAATGTCTGAATTATGATGAGACCTTTTGCTTCCAAGGCGATGCGGGTGACCGCTTTTGTGATGAAGATGTTGTTGGGCGTGCTCTTTTTGGTGTCGGCTTTGTCGAAGCTGTACGACATCGATACGTTTGAGATGTACGTCTTCACATACGGGTTCTTCTCGCTCAATATGACCTTTATTGTTGCCCGACTGGTGATAGTGGCCGAACTCTTGGTGGCGATAGGGCTCTTGTCCAATGTGTGGAACAAGTTTGTGAACATCTGCACGTTGCTGATGTTGGTGTGTTTCACGCTGTTCTTGGGGTATGCCGCATTGATCGGTCGCAACGAGAGCTGCCAATGTATGGGCCCTTTGGTGGAGTTCAACCCCATTCAGTCGATTTTGAAGAATGCCGTGCTGCTGCTGTGGCTATTGCCTGTGATGCGTGTGCTGCCTTGGAAATGGCACCCCAAATGGTACCTTTGGCTGCCTGCCATCGTGTTGCCGATAGTGGCGGTATTCGTTTATTCGGCTCCCGATAATTGGCTTTTCGGCCCTGCCGAGGAGGTGTATAATGCCGATAAATTCGATAGCGCCGTTGCTCCCGAAGGCGATTTGGCTCAGTATAATCTTGACGAAGGCCGTCATGTGGTGGCGTTTGTTACTCCCGGGTGTCCTTTCTGCAAGATGGCTGATGAAAAACTGACCTATATCTGCCGTCGCAACGACTTGGATTCGACCCTTTTCTTGAACCTGATGCCCACCAAAGACACTACCATAGTCGACCTTACTATTGACAGCACCTCATTCCTTCGACCCACCCACGAGGTGCCTCTTATGACTTGGGCATTGATTACCTACGGACAACGTCCCATCGTTTTCTTGGTTGAAGACGGCAAAGTGTCCGCCACCTGTCATTATCGCAATATTAGCGAACAACAGATTGTCGACTTCCTCTCTCCGACTTCGTCGAATTGAGGAACGAATAAATATAAAAAAAGAGTGTGGCAATAACCATACTCTCTTTTCCAATTCTTTATTATTTTGAAACTGAAATGCTGACAGGTTGCTTTACCGTATTAATGTGACCGTTCCTTTCATGGTGAGCCACCCGTTGATGTCGGCGCGCATGTAGCGGATAAAATATACGTATGTCCCCATCGGACAGGGGTTCCCGTTGTGGGTGCCGTCCCATTCGCCGTTGATGTCGTCGAATTGTGTTATACGGAGGCCTCGACGGTCGAATACCGACACTTGAGCTTCGCGAATGAATTTGTTGCACACCACCTTGAACGTGTTGTTGATGTCGCTATTGGGGGTGAAGATGTTGGGTGCCAAAATGAAGGTGCTGTCCATATTGGGGTCGGACATGTAGACGAAGAGGTGGTAGTAGATGATGCTGTCGCAATCGTCGTCGATGTCGATACGAACGATGGCTTCATCCACCGCTCCGCCGAACACATAGCCGTTGAAATTGTAGGGCAGGTCGTCGTTCAGGATGGTGTCGGAATAATCGCGGCAATGGGGGCATCCGACGAAGTTGATGTGGAAGATGGTGTCGCACTCCAATCCGTTGCCGGGAGCGGTATAGGTGTAGGTGCTGTCGTATTCCATATACATGTCGCGGAAATAGCCGCCACTTTCGCACACGGTCATATCTATCACAGAATCGGTTTCGCCCCAGATGTCCAACTCAAAAGAGAGGGTGTCGTAAGGGCGTGTGAAATAACCTTCGTAGGGGTATATCACGATGCCTTGCACGTTGTAGTGTCCTGGTGAGGTGAAAAGGTGGCTGCATTTAGCCACGGTTGCGGAAGGACCTGCAAGCGTCGTCCCATCGCCGAAATCCCACATGATGCTGTCGGCGGGACATTCGTGTGCCAGGTGCAGATGAAGGCTGTCGGTGTGACATTGGCCATAGTTTGGCGGCATGCTGTCGGCCAAGGTGTTGCCGATATATAGGTAGCATTTCGAGGGTTGGGCATGAGGCACATGCATTACGTCGTAGCCGTTGGAGTGTACGGCATAAAATCGGGTCCCATCGTCGTGACTGAAATGATGCGTGCCCTGTCCGTGGCTGCTGTTGAGCTGGTACCAATGGTTGAAATGGGCCATGCTGAATCTCGACCCGGGTATTCCTTGGTAAAGCGAGTCGATGCGGTATTCGTCAAAACGCAGATTGTGCCGATCTTCGGTTTTGATGGCAACGTGCGTCACAAAAGGCTGAACATAATATCTGTTACCGTTGTTATCGTGCGAGCATATCGTGGTGAACGAGGCGGGGGTATTCATCCAATATTCGGTAGGTTTGTTCCAAAACAAGCATAGATTGTAACCTCCTGTGTCTGTGGTTTTCACCGAATCTAATGAATAGCATACTATGGGCTTGTTGGCTGTGATATAGTAAGGTTCATCCGTTGAGGGGAGTACCGCCCAATAATTCTCGTTGGCGTTGAGGCTTACGGGGTATAATCCGTTGAAAACAAGGTTGGTGCTATTGTGTAGGGCGGTAATGCGTATGTACGACTCATTATGTCTGTGCCGCGCGTCCTCGGGAATGGTGTCGGCAATAATGGGGAATATGACATATTCTTTGCCGGCATTCCGCACGGGTATCTGTTGCTCGAAGTCGCGTCGTTTGATGCTGGAACCCGAAAAGACGGCGATACGTTTGTGGTCGCGAGCTTTGATGCGGGTGCCTGAGAGGTCGCTAATGTAGCGGCATACCGACACCGAGGCGTTGCTGCCGATTACATGGTTCGGAAGGTTTATGCGTTGCGGTCGGTAGGAGGGGTCTTCGATATAGTCTTCGGGCAGATAAGCCGAACGCAGGTAGTAGAATTGTCCTCGTTGCAGGGTCACGGAGACCGTGTCTCCAGGCATCTGACCCACCCAGGTGCTGTCGGTGAGCACTATGTCCACGACGGTATTGTCCTCGGTGGCCACAATGGCAAATTTCTGATTGCCGCCACCATGCGGTTCGTGCGGATACGCCTGCAACACATATTCGTCGCGAAGCATCTCGGTAGGGAGGAGGTTCACGGGCGAATGTTTGTTGTACGACCCCATTACGGCGAACACCCCCACGTGTCGGTTGTGGTGATGTGGAAACACATATTGTTGGGTTGGTTGGCAGGTTGCTGCGAAGGCGAAAGACCTGCCACGAGGGTGTCGACGTTGTGCACCCACTCAAAGTCCAGCTCGATGATGTTGGTGTCGGGTCCTGCCATAAAACGGCGCATAATGTGGTATGACCGGTGGAAATCCAATCTTTCGTTGGCTATGGTCAGGTCGCAATCCCTTTCGGCCACGACGGCGAGATATACTTTTGGCCCCCATGTCATGCCTTCGAAGTTCCACGGAAAAGCCACCCAGAAATCGGTGCCCTGTGTCGCAAAAGGTATCACAGGATATTCCTGTTGCGATTGGGCCTTTGGCAACAGCAAGAGCAACAGCAATATGGCGGGGATAAGTTTTTTGTCATGTTTTTTTATCGGGTTTTCGAATTATCGAATTATCGAGTTTTCGAATTATCGAGATTTCGAGTTATCTAATTATCTTCAATTTTCTCAACACACTTTTTGTCAACGATCTTTCGTTATACAGCACCACTCCCACATACACCAGCAGCAGCAAAGTGTTCAACGCCAGTCCCCACCCCAGCTGCTCGGGTTTCAGCCACACGCTCGCCGCGTATAGCCCCAATGCCAAGGCGAAATAGCCGAACAACGTCCCCAATTTGTAGGGCACGGGGCTTTTCTTATGACCTACCAGATAGGAGAGCACCATGCACACCCCGTAGCCGGCAAATCCGCCCCAGGCGCATGCCATATAGCCGTATTTCGGCACAAAGATGAAGTTGATGGCCAGCAGCACCACACATCCGATGGCCGAGAATATGGCTCCCCACCACGTCTGTTCGATGAGTTTGTACCAAAACGAGAGGTTGAAATATATGCTCATGAATATTTCTGCCATCATCACGATAGGCACCACCTTCAAACCTTCCCAATAAGTGGGGGAGATGATATACTTAAAAATGTCGAGGTACGACATTACCGCCAAAAACGCCAGCAGGGCGAACATCACAAAGTATTTCATCACCTGCGCTTGGCTCTCCTTGCTGCCGCGATCCTTGCCGCCTCCGAACACAAAAGGCTCGTAAGCGTAGCGGAAGGCCTGGGTGATCATGGCCATAATCATCGCAATCTTCACGCAGGCGCCGTAGATGCCCAGCTGTATTTTGCCCTCTTCGCCGCCGATGATGTGGCGGAAACAAATCTTGTCGGCCACCTGGTTCAGAATGCCCGCAATACC
>JAZUFY010000044.1:0-9250 GCA_045640925.1 Bacteroidales bacterium | reverse complement strand
GTGACTTGTGATTAGGTGGCGGCAGCCTTCGTTTTCGTCCTTCGTTTTCGTAACCGTAGGTTTTCGTTTTCGTTTCCCGAATGTCGTTCTTAACTCTTAATTCTTAACTCTTAACTAATAAGTCGGAGGCCAAGCGGTCTTAGGAAGACAATAAACTTTTACAACTCCTTGGCTCACAGAACGACATGGCTACGATCCGACTTATGTGGAGGTGGGTTATGGCGACCCCGTGGGCATCGATGCCGCAGAGACACCCGAGCAGGAGTATGACAACCGCTACGGCAAGGATGTCTACGATATGCTTGGCCGCCTCGTCCGCAAAAACGCCGACAACCTCGAAGGACTGCCCCGAGGGATATACTTGTGGAAGGGAAGAAAATTTATGAATTATGAGTAAGGCGGAAATCCTTGATTAGTTAAGAGTTAAGAATTAAGAGTTAAGAACGACATTCGGGAAACGAAAACGAAAACCTACGGTTACGAAAACGAAGGACGAAAACGAAGGCTGCCGCCACCTAATCACAAGTCACTAATCACAAGTCACAAAAAATAATAACAACTATGAAAACTAAAAAACAATATATCGCACCTGCATTGAAATGCGTGGAATTTAAAGTTGAACGGGGTTATAATTTGAGCCAGGGAACGGACATTATTCTCGGTGGTAACACTGAGTTTAAAACCTACGTCGAAAACCCTGGGTCGTTCCACGAAAACCGCTTTGGCGGCTATTTCTCGGACAACACCGAGGAATGGGACTAATATCAATTGAAAATTGAAAATTGGCTGCCGCCGTACTCATTATTCAAAAAAACGAGTGCTTCGCATAACGGAAATTGTCGCAAATGTAACGGAAGTTATCGTAAATTATTATATTTAAACATATTATGTACTAAAAAAAATTTACGAAAATTCGCGGTTATTTACGAAAATTTGCGTTTGAAATGAATTGAGAATTGGCTGCCGCCTCATTCTTTATTTTCAATTCAAGAAATTTCGTATATCGCCGAAGTCGAAATCGTCGACAAGGACGCGGCCTTTGGTGACGTGACCGAGGAAGCAGCAGTTGATGCGGGCTTCGTCCATCTTGAGCAGGAAGTAGTCGTCCTGGCTCTCGGGGAGGGTGACGATGTAGCGGCCTCGTTCTTCGCCAAAGAGGAAGGCGTCGAGGCGTATCTCACGGCATGTGAGGATGTCGAAACCCACTTTTGATGCGGCTACGGGGAGGTCGTCAGGGGTATGGCAACCCCGCACCATGGCGGCGAAAAGACCTCCTTGTCCCACAGGCCCTCGGGAGGTGATGACGGAGGCATCGATGAGGCTGGAGAGGATGAGTTCGAGATATTCGATGTCGTCGTCCACGGTGGTCATTTTGACGGGGTCGGAGACGATGTGGAGACAGCGGCGGGCATATTCGGAATCAAGGAACTCGGTGCTGATGTTGCCCACCATGTAGAGTATTTCGTTGCGCGAAAGGGTGAGCGAGGAGGGTTCGGAGGGGAGCGAGGCGCAGATGTCTTTGGCCAGCTGGAGGCAGTCTTTGACGCGCGGTTCGCGGATGTCTTTGTGGCGGGTGTCGGCACCGGAATAGAGGTATTCGTGGCGTTCGACAAGATGGTGCTGCCCTTTGAGCCAGCCGTAGAGGCTCTGCTGCCTCCCGTTGGCCTCCCACATGGCAAGGAGGGTGCTGAGTTCCTGCACGGTGGGCATACGGCCTATGATGTTCTGCACCTCCTCGAAGGCGGGCTGGCTGATGCCCATGGCTTCGACGATGTCGGGGGTGAGGAGTTCTTCGGTAGTGTCGGTGGTGTCGCTCATAGTAGGGGAATAACGCTGTTTTTGGATTATTATTGCAAAAAATATTTTGACAGTATAATATTTGCACGGCTTGCGCGTTATAATATAAATATATTTTTGTAAGCACACATGAAAAGACTTTTCTTACTCCTCACCGCAGCGCTGCTGCTCTCACTCTCGGCTTTTGCACAGGCCGACAAAGCCAAATTCTATATCGAAGGCCAGCTTTCCACCCCCAACAAGGCGGGCGAAGCGTGGAAGCTATACAATGTCCGCAGCCAGGGCATCAGTTTCCAAGTTTCGGACACCATTTATGGTCACGACACCGACAAGGGTGTGCAGCTTGTGTTCGACCACGCCGCCACGGAGCACCCGCAGGGGTTTGCCTGCGGCATGAAGTTCTACCGCTGGCAGAACAATAGCGGACGCTGGCAGATAGACAGCGAGGTGGAGGACGCCCAGGCGGCTTTCTCGCAGCAGAAGGTGATGAGCATCATGCTGGTGCTGGATTGCAGCTCGTCGATAGGGTCGTCCGATTTCGTGAAACTGAAAAATGCCGCCAAGCAGTTTATCGACGTCATCATCGACAAATCGAACGACGGCAATGTGCATATCGGCATCATCGGCTTCAACTCGATGAAGAACACCCGCACGCTGGGGCTGCAACCGCTGACGCACGACAGCCGCAAGGCGATGTTCAACTTTATCGACACCCTGGCGCTGAACAACCGCACGGCGTTCTACTACGCCATCGACCACGGCCTGGACAACATCAAGGACTATGTGGGCAAACTGAACATTGGCAAGGACAAGGTGTATGACGGCTCGTATGTGATTGCTTTCACCGACGGCTACGACAACGACTCGTTCGACCCCTCCATAGGCAAGGCCGCCGAGGGTGTGGAGCACAAATATTTCCAGCATGTGAACAACCGCATCCTGCACGAATCGATAGGCGGTGCGGCCATCGAAAGCTATGTGCTGGCTATCCGTGGCAACGATGTGGATCACAGCAACTACGACTTCGAGCGCGTGCTGAGCAGTCTTTCGCACAACAGCACCGGCAACAAGTTCTACTCGCTCAACAATTTCGACAAGTTGCAGGCCGCTTTTGAGGAGATAGGCACCAACCTCATCAACAAATGGCAGAGCATATACTGCTATATACCCCGAGGATATGACGGCAGGGTGAGGTGGACGATAGAGTGCGGCGATGTGGCCCGCAAGTTCTTCATGGGGGTGAACGCCAGCCTTGGCGGATTGAAATACCAGCCCAAGTACGACCTCCAAGGGGGCATCATGCTGGGTGTAGGTCTGGATATGACGTTCCCCATCAACGACAAGATTTCGTGTGGCGGATATGTGGAGCTGAACCTCCGCCAGGGGGTGGGCTTCGCCTTCACACCCACGGCGATGTACCAGTTTCCCGACAACAGCGCCATACTTTTCGGCATAGGCTACCGAGGTGCCGACAAGTTCCAAAGCAACGGCTTCCTGATCCGTGCCGGCTATAAGCTGAGCAACCCGTGGTATATCACCGCCTCCTACTCTGTGGGCAAGGGCAACACCTTCATGGTGGGAGCCGGCTACACCATATTCGGTCGCAAGATTGACTAATCACCAATAAATACCATATCCATGAAAAAACCATTACTTATCCTTGCCAGCCTCCTGACCTTGGCGGGAGCCGCTACGGCACAACAGTTCACCAGCGTCAACGACGAGGGTGTGGAAATCCATTACACCGTGGTATCGACCGACCCCTACCTTGCCGGTGTGGCCACAGGCAACACGGCAGAGCGCATCGTGGTGCCACAGCAGGTGGAATACGAGAACCAGATGTACGAGGTGTCGCAAGTGAATGCCGAGGCTTTCTCGGGCAACACGCTGAGCAGCGTCAAGTACCTCCGCCTGCCCAGCACGATCACCTTTATCGGCCAGAACGCCTTCTTCAATGCCAACTTCGACTCGATACGCATCGACGCCCAAAATCCGCCCGATGTGGGTCGCGCCGGACAGATGCCCCCGCTGTACAAACTCAAGGAGAATGTGCCCGTCTTTGTGCCCTGTGGGACTTTGGCGAGTTATCGCAACTCGGCATGGGCCCAAATCTATTACCAACTGCGTACCGACTGTTCGTTCTACATCAATGCCAAGAACCCCGCCACTACAGCGGCCACCGTTGAAGGTTCGGGATATTACGAGGCTGGAGACACGGTGGCACTCACCTGCGTGATGTCGGCAACAAACGGCACCACGACGAACAAATACTACATGCTGGGATGGAGCGACGGATGCCGCGAATTTAACGACACCTTCGTGGCCACCCACGACGACACGATTACGGCCCTCATCACCAAAGCCCAATTTGAGACGTTCCAAACCAACAATATCAGCACCCTCGTCTCCCCTATCGGCGTTATGGCATACGATGGCACCAACGGAATATACAATGTGCCTGCCGATGGCGAATATGGCACTATCTTTGCCAGCACATTATGGGTCAGCGGCCACAGCAACACCGCAGAGCAGGCTTCCGCAGACCCCAACATGTTTGCCTTCAGCCAAAAATTCGCCCCCAACGCCTTCCCCGGCCCCCTGAAAGTGACCGACGGAAGCACTACAGCCGAGGTGGCCACAGCATTCAACCGTTGCTGGACGGTGAGCCGTGAGGAGATCAACAACTTTATTGCCCATGTGGGCGAAGAGGGCTATGAAATTCCGGAGGCCATAATGAACTGGCCCGGCAACGGCGACAGCACTCAAGGATATGCCGCACAGCTGGCCCCATACTATGATGCCAACCACGACGGACGCTACCGTGCCGTACACGGCGACTACCCCCTTATCAAGGGCGACAAAGCCACATACGTCATCTACAACGACAATTTCCGCTCCTCCTACGATGATTATGAGGCAACGCCCATGAAGGTGGAGATACACGCCATGTTCTACGCTTTTGACGAACCCGGCGACACTTCTCTCAACAACACGCTCTTCGTCGACTACACCGTCTACAACCGTTCCGAAAGAACTTACGACAATGCCACTCTGACCATGTGGGTCGACTTCGATTTGGGATATGCCTATGACGACTTTCTGGGTACAAACGTGGCTCAAAGCTACTTCTATTGCTACAACGGAGACAACTATGACGAATATTATGGGGAATATATGCCCGCCCAAAACTGCGTATTCCTCCGCTCGTCGGTTCAAACGGCCAACACGCCCGTACTTTACAACTCTATGACATACATAAATAGCAATGGGAATTTTTATAATAGCGAACCAACCGAATTAGCCGATTACTACAACTACTCCCACAGCACTTGGCGTACAGGCACGCCGTTGATGTATGGAGGCGATGGCTACCAGTACACCACCGAGGTGCCTTGCAGATACATTTACCCTGGTGACAGCGACCCCGACAACATCGGCACCAATGGCACGGCCATGGATCCATGGTCGGAAATCACCGCAGGAAACACCCCTGGCGACCGTCGCGGTTTGGGCAGCACCGAGCCTTTCACCATGATGCCTGGCGAAGGTTACTCGCTGAGCATTGCCTACACCACCGCATTTGCCAACGGCGGTACCGCTGCTTCGATCGAAATGCTGAAGAACCTCACACAGAATGTGCAGCGTCAGTTCGACTACGACACCACCGATTCGGGCAAACCGTTCACCTATCAGCCCTACTCACCCGCACATGAAGTAGGCATCGCACAACCTGAAAACGAGATTCGCTGCCACATCTACCCAAACCCTGCCAAAGGCAGCATGACCGTGGAATGTCAGCCCAACAGCACAATCGTGATTTACGACATGAATGGTGCCGAGATACTCCGCAACACAGCCAATGCCACAACACAGCACATCAATATTGCCAGCCTCCACGCCGGCGTCTACCTCGTGCGTATAGGCAACCACACCGAGAAACTCGTCGTCCTGCCATAACGGCCTTGTTTCACCATAAAAGTAACAGGGGGTATTCAAATGTACCCCCTGTTATTATTTTTGCGGATATACCCAATATCTAAATCATGAAGAAGTGGGGCCCGAAGCGGTCGTAGGCGGCACGTTCGAGTTCTTCGCGGGCATCGGGATGGGCCACGCTGATGATGAGCTTGGCACGTTCCTGGAGGCTTTTGCCGTAGAGGTCTACCGCACCATATTCGGTAACGAGGTAGTGAATCTGATTGCGGGTGGTGACCACGCCGGCACCTTCAGCCAAGGCGGGAACAATCTTCGAAACGCCCTTGCCTGTGGCCGAGGTCATGGCTATGATGGAGCGTCCTCCTTCCGACATGGAAGCGCCCTGGATAAAGTCTATCTGTCCTCCCACACCGCTATAAAGCATCGTGCCGATAGAGTCGGCGCACACCTGTCCCGAAATGTCCACCTGCAGGGCCGAATTGATGGCACACACCTTGGGGTTGCGAGCAATATTGTAGGGGTCGTTGGTGAACGAAGCATCCATCACCAGCACCATAGGATTGTCGTCGAGAAAATCGTAGAGCGGCTTGGTGCCGAGGGCGAAAGTGGTGACCACCTTGTCGCGGCACACCTTTTTGCAATGTCCATTGACCACCCCTTTCTCAATCAGGGGCAGCACCCCGTCGCTGAACATCTCGGTATGTATGCCCAGATCCTTGTGATCGCCCAAGTGGGTGAGCACCGAGTTGGGTATAGATCCTATGCCCATCTGCAGGCAGGCACCGTCTTCGACCAGTGTGGCACAATGGCGGCCTATCTGGTTTTCGATATCGGTGGGTTGGTCGCAAGGCACTTCCACCAAAGGTCTGTCATCCTTGACCCACACATCGATCATATCGGCAGGGATAATGGCGTGGCCCCAAGCGCGGGGCACATGGCTGTTCTCCACGGCAATCACCGTCTTGGCCTTTTCGATGGCGGCACTGGTGATGTCCACTGCAGTGCCCAAAGAAACAAAGCCGTGACGGTCGGGAGGCGACACCATGATCATGGCCACATCCAGCGGGATGATGCCTGTGCGATAGAGGCGCTGCGTCTCGCTGAGGAAAACAGGAATATAGTCGGCCCAACCCTTCTGCACATTCTTACGGACATTGGCGCTGATGAAGAACGCCTGGGTGAAGAACACGTTCTTGAAGCGTTCATCGGCGTATGGGGCCTCGCCCGAAGTGAAGATGTGGTGTATGCGGACATTGCGCAAGGCTCCGCTCTCACCACGGCGGCAGAGGGCATCAATCAGCACCTGTGGCGTACTGGCGGCACTGCTGATATGGACATGGTCGTTGCTCTTGACATACTGCACGGCCTCGTCGGCTGAAACATAGCGAATCTCTTTCATATTGTCTAATGGTTAAAAAATACAGCCGTGCAAAAAGCACGGCTGCACTAAATTATTTGCGAATAGTCAACTCAACCGACTTGGTGCGAATCTCCTTGCAGAGCCTGTCGATGAACTCGTCGAGTTTTGCGGGTCCCACATCGCCGTCCTTGCGGTTCCAGATGGACACCTGCTGTTCCTCCTGCTCTTTCTGGCCGATGATGAGGCCGTAAGGAATCTTCTCCATGCGGGCTTCGCGCAACTTGTAGCCGATCTTCTCGCTACGGTCGTCGAAGAACACCTCGATGCCGTTGCTTTGCAATTCGTCGGCCACCTGCTTGGCATAGTCGATATATTTTTCAGAGATAGGCATCACGCGCACCTGTTCGGGAGCCAGCCAGGTGGGGAACGCGCCCTCATACTTCTCAATCAGCCATGCCAGGGTACGCTCGTAGCAGCCCATCGAGGTGCGGTGGATGATATAGGGGCGGGTGCGGCTGCCGTCCTTGTCGATAAAGTACATATCGAACTGCTCGGCCAGCAGGGCGTCCCACTGCACCGTGATCATGGTGTCCTCCTTGCCATACACGTTCTTGGCATTGATGTCCACCTTGGGGCCATAGAAAGCGGCCTCGCCCACATCCTCGGTAAAGGGGATGTTGAGGTCGGTGAGGATCTGGCGGATGCTGTTCTCCGTCCATTCCCATGTGGCGGCATCGCCGATATATTTCTTTGTATCGCTGGGATCCCACTTGGAGAGGTGCCAGGTCACATCGTTCTGCAATCCCAAGGTGGTGAGGCAGAAGCGGGCCAAATCGATACAGCCCTTGAACTCGTCAATCATCTGGTCAGGACGCACAATGAGGTGGCCTTCGCTGATGGTGAACTGGCGCACACGGGTCAAACCGTGCATCTCACCGCTGTCCTCGTTGCGGAACAGGGTCGAGGTCTCACCATAGCGGCAAGGCAGGTCGCGGTACGACTTCTGGCTGCTTTTATACACATAGTATTGGAACGGGCAGGTCATAGGACGCAGAGCGAAGACCTCCTTGTCCTTCTCCTCATCGCCCATGACAAACATTCCATCCTTATAGTGATCCCAGTGGCCAGAAATCTTATACAGGTCGCTCTTGGCCATGAGGGGAGTCTTGGTGCGCATATATCCGCGACGCTTCTCCTCGTCCTCAATCCAGCGCTGCATCGTCTGCACCACATGGGTGCCCTTGGGCATCAGCAGCGGCAGGCCCTGGCCAATCACATCCACGGTGGTGAAATAGCCCAGTTCGCGGCCAATCTTGTTGTGGTCGTGGTTCTTGATGTCTTCCAGATACTGCAAGTAGCCTTCAAGGTCCTCTTTGGTGAAGAAAGCGGTGCCGTGGATGCGGCTCAGCGACTTGTTCTTCTTATCGCCACGCCAATAGGTGCTGCTGGCAGCGGTGAGTTTGAACCCCTTGATGGGGCGGGTGTTCAACAGATGGGGGCCGCGGCAGAGGTCGACGAAGTTGTCCTGCTGATAGATAGTGATGGTCTCCCCTTCGGGGATAGCCTCCAGCAGTTCCACCTTGTAGGGCTCGTTGCGCTGGGTCATCAGTTCAAGGGCCTCGTTGCGGGTCACCTCTTTACGCTCCAGGCGGGTGGCCTTCTTGATGATGGACTTCATCTCCTTCTCGATGGCGTCCAAATCCTCGCGGGTGAAGGGGCGGAAATCGAAATCGTAGAAATAGCCGTTCTCCGTGGCGGGGCCGATAGTGATTTTGGCTTCGGGAAACAGGTTCTGCACCGCCTCGGCCATGATGTGAGCCGTGGTGTGGCGCAACACCGGCAACGCCTCCTTGCTGGTAGTGTCTAAAAGTTCAATGTCGCAATCTGTAGTGATGGTAGTTCGGAGGTCAATCAGTTTGCCGTCGATTTTGGCCACACAATAATTGTTCAGCCCTTCCGGATTTACCATTTTGATGATGTCGATAATCGAGCACGGCTGCTCAATCGACACCTCGCCTACGTTTCTAACATTTACTTTCATTGTTTTTTCTCCTTTATATATAATAAGTTAGTAGAAGTCTGTAAATAAATTTAATTCTACAAAGATACAAAATATTAACGACACGGACAAATAATTTGTCAAAAAGATTTTTCACA
>JAZUFY010000043.1:0-8390 GCA_045640925.1 Bacteroidales bacterium | reverse complement strand
CTGGGGTTGTCCGTTCACCGAATGGATGCCGAAGTAGGCAGGTGACGCCACGGTGTCGATACGCTTCTGGGTGTTGGGGAAGTAGGTGCCAGTGCGCCCGCGATGTGGGCGACTGTCCACTTGGACGAGGCAGAGTGCCGAGTCGCGAAGTTCCCATGTGGCTATGTGGCCGCGATAATTGGCGGTACTCCACGAGTTGAATGGCGTCTGCTGCTTGGTAGCGCTATAGTAAAGTTGCAACACCGATGGGAAAGACCAATCGACATAGAGCTCAAACTTTTCCCCGTTGATAATGATATAGTCGGGGTATTGCTCGGTGGCTTTGGCTCTATTCCCTACTGCGCAAAGCAATAGGATGGCGAAAAAGAATGACAAAAAGCGTTGATTCATGGCTGTTAGTTTAAATTGCTAACAATGTACAACTTACTAAAATTATTTAAAAGGCAAATAGATAACCTTCTTAGTGTCAAAGAACTCCTCTTCAAAGAAGTCGGAGATGTCCCAGGTGCGGACTTTCTTCTTGAATGGGGCTAATTCCTCTGTGAGGTCGCCGCCTTTGAGGTACAGGATGCCGTTGCGGAGGGTATGGTAGTGGCTGTCGGAGACTTTGCCGCGCACCCACTGGGAGAACTGGCTGAGGTCGGTGACGGCACGCGAGACGATGAAGTCGTAGTCGCCTTCCACTTGCTCGGCACGTATCTGCTCGGCACGCACATTCTTCAAACCCAGCTGCTGAGCCACATCCGACACCACCTTTATCTTCTTGCCGATAGAGTCTATCAGATAGAAATTGGCATCGGGGAACATAATAGCCAACGGTATGCCTGGAAAACCGCCACCTGTGCCCACATCCAATATCTCGGCCATGGTCTTGAACGGTTGCACCTTGGCAATGGCGAGGCTGTGGAGGACATGGTGCTCGTAGAAATTGTCCATATCCTTGCGCGAGATGACGTTGATTTTCGAGTTCCAATCCTCATACAAGGGCAACAGAGCGGCAAACTGTTCCTTCTGCCGCTCCGTCATCTTGGGGAAATATTTTGTGATGAGATCCATTTTTTGTGATAAGTGATTTGTGAATTGTGAATTGACAAATGACGGCCACCGCCCTCCTATTCACCATTCACTATTCACCAGAATTACAAATACGACTGTAAATGTTTGCTCTTGCTGCTCACACGAAGACGCTTGATGCCTTTTTCTTTAATTTGACGCACGCGCTCGCGCGTGAGACCAAACTTCATGGCTATCTCGTCCAAGCTCAGCGGATGAGGCAGACCAATGCCAAAATACATCTTGATAACCTCGCGCTCATACTCTGTGAGGGTAGACAGAGACCGCTCGATCTCCAGAGAAAGCGATTCCTGCATCAGCGCATTGTCGGTAGGGGGCGTGTCCTCATTGGGCAGCACATCGACAAAGTTCACATCTTCATCAGCCACAAGCGGGGCATCGATGGAGATATGGCGACCTGATATGCCTAAAATGCTTTTGATTTTATCCTCGGGAATATCGAGCAACTCGGCCAACTCTTCTTCTGATGGTGGGCGTTCAAGTTCCTGCTCTAATTTGCTGATTTCCTTCTTGAGCTTATTGAGCGCGCCCAACTGGTTGGAAGGGAGTCGCACTATGCGTGAGTTCTCGGCAATGGCCTGAAGAATCGACTGACGAATCCACCACACCGCATACGAAATGAACTTAAAACCACGCGTCTCATCAAAACGCTTGGCCGCCTTAATCAAGCCCACATTACCCTCATTAATCAAATCGGGCAAACTAAGGCCTTGGTTCTGATACTGCTTGGCCACCGAAACCACAAATCTCAGGTTGGCCTTCGTCAGACGGTCTAACGCAGCCTGGTCGCCGTTCTTAATGCGTTGAGCCAACTGCACTTCTTCTTCTGGAGTAAGCAATTCTTCACTGCATATATCCTGAAGATACTTGTCAAGCGATTTGATATCGCGATTGGTGATAGAATGGGTAATTTTTAATTGTCTCATACCTGTATTTTAATTCCACACATAGTTTGTCAATTGATGACCTCATAAAATAATGATTTTTTATAAAGTCATATATAGTAACGTGAAAATTCAAAAAAAGTTTCATAAATATAAAAAAAAATTCAATTATTTATTTTAAGAGGTCAAAAATCGAAAAAAAATCTGTAAATTTGCAATTCAATAGCAAGAGAAGCAACATTATGTTTGAAAGCATTAGTAACAAGATAGAGAAAGCGTTACACACATTACGCGGAAAAGGCAGCATCACCGATATAAATATTGCGGAGACGGTTAAAGAAGTGCGCAAAGCACTTTTGGACGCCGATGTCAGCTACCCCATCGCAAAAGAATTCACCGATAAAGTGAAGGCCGAAGCCCTCGGCCGCAACGTCATCCAGAGCATCGAGCCCGGCCAATTGATGGTCAAAATCGTCCACGAGAAGCTCACTGAGCTCATGGGCACCGACGCTGTGGAGATTAATTCCAAAGGCGCTCCCGCCATCATCCTCATCGCAGGTCTGCAAGGTTCAGGTAAGACCACCTTCTCCGCCAAACTCGCCTATTACCTCAAAAACAAAAAGAACAAAAGCGTCCTGCTCGTCGCTGGCGACGTTTACCGCCCCGCTGCTATCAGCCAGTTGCAGACACTCGGCGAACAGATACAGGTGCCCGTATTCACCGAAGAGGGCAACAACAACCCCGTCGACATCGCTGAAAAAGCCATCCGCGACGCTAAAGCAAAAAACATCAACGTTGTCATCGTCGATACCGCTGGCCGTCTTGCCGTCGATGAAGACATGATGAACGAAATATCCAGCCTCAAGGAGCATCTCAAACCCCAAGAGACCCTCTTCGTGGTCGACTCCATGACTGGTCAGGACGCCGTCAACACCGCCAAAGCCTTCAACGAACGCATCGACTTCGACGGCGTGGTGCTCACCAAACTCGACGGTGACACCCGTGGCGGTGCCGCCCTCACCATCCGCTACTCTGTGCAGAAGCCCATCAAGTTCGTCGGCGTAGGCGAAAAAATGGACGCCCTCGACATCTTCCACCCCGACCGTATGGCCAGCCGAATCCTCGGCATGGGCGACGTAGTTTCCTTAGTCGAACGTGCCCAAGAGCAATACAACGAAGAGGAAGCCCGCAAGATTCAGAAAAAAATCATCCACAACGAATACAATTTTGACGACTTCCTCTCGCAAGTGGGGCAAATCAAGAAGATGGGCAGTATGAAAGACCTCATCGGCATGATTCCCGGCATGGACAAAGTCACCAAAAATGTTGAAATCGGCGACGACGCCTTCAAACCCATCGAGGCCATGATCAGCAGCATGACCCCCTACGAGCGACAGAACCCCTCCTGCATCAACGGCAGCCGTAAACAGCGTATCGCTGCTGGCAGCGGCCACTCCATCCAAGAGGTCAACCGCTTTATCAAGCAGTTTGAAGAAACCCGCAAGATGATGAAGAACTTCAGCACCAAAGGCAAACTCCAACAGTTAGCCAAAAAACGCAGATAATCTTTTTGTCCACAACCACTCATATATATAAATCATAATTCACAACTCAATATGCTCCAACTATTAGACGGCAAGGCAACGGCTTTGCAAATTAAAGACGAACTGGCCAACGAGGTACGGCAACTCACCATCCACGGCAAACGCCCGCCTCACTTGGCAGCAGTCATCGTCGGCACCGACGGCGCCAGCATGACCTACGTGGCCAACAAAGAAAAATCCAGCCACGAAGTGGGGTTCACCTCCTCGGTCTACCGCTATCCTGAAAGCACCACCGAAGAGGACCTCCTCAAAGCCATCGACTTTCTCAACAACGACCCCGAAATCGACGGCTTCATCGTCCAGTTGCCCCTGCCCAAGCATATCAACGAGCACCGCATCATCAACGCCATCTCGCCCGACAAAGATGTCGACGGATTCACCGCTATCAACGTCGGTCGTATGGTGCTCAGCGAGGATGCATACTTGCCTGCCACCCCTATGGGCATTTGCACCCTACTCCAGCGTTATGGTATCGAAACCGCAGGCAAACACTGCGTGGTCCTCGGCCGCAGCAACATCGTGGGCACCCCCATCGCCAACCTTCTCTCGCGGAAAGGTTTTGACTGCACCGTCACCCTCTGCCACAGCAAAACGCAGAACCTCGCCGACATCACCCGTCAGGCCGACATTCTTGTTGTAGCCATCGGCAAACCCGAATTCGTCACCGCCGACATGGTCAAGGAAGGCGCCGTGCTGGTCGATGTCGGAATCCATCGCATCCCCGACGAAACCAAGAAAAGCGGCTACCGCATCATCGGCGATGTCAAGCACAGCGAAGTCGACGCCCACTGCAGCTGGGTGACACCCGTTCCTGGCGGCGTGGGGCCCCTCACCATCGTATCCCTGCTTCAAAACACCATGAAAGCCTACAAACGTAACAATCCCGAATAAAGAACTGTTTCATAATGGGAAGGCCGTCACTTAGTGTGGCGGCCTTTTTTCATTGAAACACACCTCACCCCTCGGTCAAAATGCAATATTCATCCGATGGTTGTTGCTTTCTTAAAAAGTAAAGGGAGGACAATTATTGCCCTCCCTTCATTTTTGTCCTTCGTTTACGTTTTCGTTTTCGTACCGAAGGTCATTCGTTTTTCGGCTTTCGTACGAAGTTATTCCTCAATCGCCTCTTTGATTTTTTCTACAATATATCGGACATCATCCTCTGTTACGTATGGTCCTGCGGGCAGACACATACCCACTTTGAAAATCTCCTCACACACTTCATTCTTGTTCATGTATGCACAAGACTTTGGCCCTTCGTAACACACACTGTCTTCATTTGCGTTTTCGCAGCGAAGCGGTACATTTTCGTACGACACGTTATAAACGGGTTGTTTGTGCATCGGCTTCCAAACAGGACGAGCTTCCACCTGGGCGGCATCCATCCACATACGCAATGCCTCAACATTGGCGTTAGGTTCACAATCAGTATGCACGCCGCCTCCCGCATGTATCACACCCGCAGCACCGCCCACAGCCGAAGTGATAGCGGCACCGTAAGCCTTTTCCTGTCCTTTAATTCTCAGATTCGGGTCGAGCATGATCGTGCAGAGCCAGAAGTTCGAATCATAACGGGAATCCTTTGGCTGAGAATGCACCGTGATACCTTTCACATCGGCCAAAAGCTCTTCATACATCCGCTGAATCATCTTGTGATGGGCGATATGGTCATCCGCTACAGTCATCTGACCGCGACCAATACCAGCACAGATATTGCTCATGCGGTAATTGTATCCGATAGCCTCATGTTCATAATAAGGATAAGCCTCACGTGCCTGTGTGGCATACCACATAATCTTATTGGCATCCTCGGGCGTAGAGCACACCAACGCTCCACCGCCCGAAGTCGTAATCATCTTATTTCCGTTGAACGAAAGCACACCGTACCTGCCAAACGTGCCAAGCACCTGACCATCAAACTTCGATCCGAAACCCTCGGCGGCATCCTCTATGACGGGAATATCATACCTGTCGGCAATCTCCATGATACGGGTGATATCGTAAGGCATACCATATAAGGCCACAGGCACAATGGCCTTCGGCTTCTTGCCCGTCTTGGCGATACGATCCTTTATGGCTGCTTCCAGCAGTTCTGGATCCATATTCCAAGTGTCTCGTTCGCTGCCGATGAAAATAGGCTTGGCGCCAAGATAAGTGATCGGGTGCGACGAAGCGCAGAACGTGAAACTCTGCACACACACCTCGTCACCCTGTCCCACGCCACAAGCCAGCAGTGCCAGATGCACCGCCGCCGTACCTGCCGAGAGGGCCACGACTTTCTTGTCCTGTCCCACAAACTCCGCCAACGAAGCCTCAAAAGCGTTAACATTAGGTCCCAGAGGCACCACCCAGTTGGTGTCGAAAGCTTCCTTGATATATTTCTGTTCCAACCCCGCCTCGCTCATGTGTGCCAGGCAGAGGTAAATACGCTTACGCTGTTCCATATTATATTTTTTATTTTCATTATTGTTTAATATCCAAGACATCATCCTCTTGCAGAGGTTCCCAGACACCATCTTTTGCCTCAAAGAGCACCGTTCCGCTTTCCAGACATTCCAAATTATGCCACTGTCCTGCGGGAATATGGCAGCCCACGCAATCGGTTCCTGGTTTCAAAATCCAAGAATTGGTGAGACGCCCTTGGTCATCATAAAAATTCTGACGCATACTGCCTTTTAACAAAACTACCGTTTCCGAAGAACCTTGGTGTCTGTGTATCGGCATTATCGTCCCTGGCTCTATTGCGTTCAACATCCGCTGCGACTTATCTTCCGCACTGTTGCGCAAGTCATAGTTCTGTCGCAAACGCGGATTCTCCTTAGCCAATGCAGTCAGTTGATTCAACAAATCGTTATCAAAAATCATCTTTGCTCAACTTTGGTTCTTTCTCAAACAGATAAGCCCATACGGTTCCACACAACGACACCACGAAAGACGAATCCGAATACAACTCATATTTCCATCTTGATTGAAACATCGCCTTTATCAGTTGCAACCTTGTGTGCCACCCTCTCGAAAACTCCACACTGCAACAGGTCGGGCGCAATATCTCATCCAACAAACGTCGTCCTGCCTCACTTATCATTGTGTACGACTTCACACCCATCACAACATCTGCCACTTCGTCAACCGCATAAGCGAACTTCCAAAATCCGAATCTTTTGCATATTTCAACAAATTGAACGTTACGAATAGTCACATTTGATTTGTTCCTGATGCAAATCCAATCGCAGATATGTCTCAACTGTATGCCTCCCTCATTAATAAAATGGTTTTGGGCATGCGACATAAAAAACAATGCATCAAACATTACGGGAGGGCTCAACAATGCAGAACCTTCTATTGATGACAAAGGGCCTTGTTCCAACAATCCGCGCAAATAATGTTCATATTGTTTGCGTCGCTTTCCTCCCCGTACAGGCGAACAATACCTATGATTTTCTACAAATAGTTCCTCGTATGTGAAGGATGAATTCTTATAGAATCCTCGGCTGACGGCAATTCCCTTATCCTCAACACACTTATTACCCTCTTCCCACTTGTCAAACAGGAAACAGTCCATGTCACAACATCCGCGATGTCCAGGTATTGGATAATATCTGGCATACGAGAAACCTTTCAACACAACAGGGGTTAGTCCTTTGTCCGACCATATCTTCCCCAACTCACAAGCCGCTTTCCATTGCCCAGCATACTCCGACTCCTGCACCATCGTCTGCCCTATCCACGAGTAAAAGACTGTTTTTATGTTTGCGAAGGGTTCTGTCTGTTGTGAATCAAACACCCGCTTGAGTGCCTCACTGCAAACAGCACATACCCCCTGCTCTATCGAGATCCGATAGACCTCTCCCCAGTCCACACCTTCAGACAAAGCGGACTCGTCCACTCCGCCTAACGAGATGCGAATTAGTTTCAGCAATACTTCGTGTGCGGCATTCATCTGAGAAACGGAAAAGAAAGATTAGAGCCGCCTGTCCTTCGCTTCATGAAGCGAAGGTAGAGCGACGCTACAGCGAAGGTACTCCGAAGCCACTTGAGTCTCTTCTCAAAAACTTCTTGCTTCTTTTACTGGACTAGGTCGAAATATGTGAAGAAAGCCAATTGCTCTTGGCTTTCGATAGCGCAGCGAAGAATACTCTGTTTTTGAAACACCTTTTAAAAACGCTACAACTACTTTACAACCGGATCAAAATACGTATCCGGTCTAGTCGGGTCAAAAACCTCGTTACAGTACATCACCGTCACCAAATTCTCCGTATCGCTCAGATTGATGATGTTGTGTGTGTATCCCGGCAACATGTGTATGCACTGGATATTGTCACCGCTCACCTCAAACTCAATCACCTCGTCGGAGTCTATCCTACGTTCCTGTATCAAGCCGTGACCCGCCACTACAATGAAGAACTCCCATTTGGTGTGATGCCAATGCTGGCCCTTTGTGATTCCAGGTTTGCTGATGTTGATACTCACCTGACCGCACTTCTCCGTATGAATCATCTCGGTGAACGATCCTCTTTGGACTACGTTCATCTCCAACGGAAATGCCACTTTTTCCTTGGGCAAATATGAGAGATATGTTGAATACAGTTTCTTGGCGAAAGAATTGTTCGGAATCTCGGGAATGGTCAGATTCTTAGGCTGCTCGGCAAACGTGTGCAGCAAATCGACTATCTCGCCCAAAAGCACCTTGTGGGTGACTGGGCAATAGCAGTAGCGTCCGTCTTGGTTTGGAAGAACATCCAAACCTTCAAACTCGCAATGATGCTCCTCACCCTTGAGACAGGCTATCATTTCTGCCACGAGGTCGTCAATATAAAGCAGTTCCAGT
>JAZUFY010000042.1:0-5344 GCA_045640925.1 Bacteroidales bacterium | reverse complement strand
TTGTCTTGAAACAACGAATTTCACAAAAATGTCTTTTTATTGAAACAACGAATTTCACGAATTTCACAAAAAAATTCTCATTCGTGTGATTTTTCGTTCCAACAAATATACAAATCCCACAAACATAATTCGTTACATTCGCGCAATTCGTTGTTTTAATAAATCTTGTCGCATATAATTCGTTGTTTCAATAAATTTGTTTCATTTGAGTTGTTCGTTGTTTCAATAAATCTATCTCGTTCGTGCAATTTTGGTGTTTTGTGATAAATTCTTGAAAATATTATTGCTTTTTATATAATAATTTGTGATAAATTCTTGAAAATATTATTGCTTTTTATATAATAAACTGAAAAAAATGTGTAAATTTGCAAATTCGTTTAATATGCTTAATAACTATTGATAATACAGATTAACAGACTAATATGAACAAAAAATCGATCATCGGACTTGTACTAATTTTTGCTATTTTTGTTGGTTACATGTGGTGGATTGCGCCTTCGGAGGAGGAAATCGCCGAACAACGCCGCATCCGCGACTCGATAATGTTGGCCGAAGCCGAGAGCCAGGCCTACGCCGATAGTGTGGCTGCTGTGCAGAGCCATTTGGACAGCCTTGCCAACGCGGGCGACACCTCTGCCATGCGTCAGCTGCAGATTACCAAACGTGGCGATATGGGTGCTTTCAACGCCAGCGCTTACGGCGACTCTATCAACCTCGTGGTCAAGAACGAGGTGATGAGTGTGGACATCACTAATATGGGTGCCCAGGTGCGCGAGGTGGTGCTGAACAAGTACACCACTTTCGACAAACGCCCCCTGCAGCTCATCTCTCCCGCCGACGATAATATGAACCTCGTCTTCTCCACCGAGGACAGCCGCGTCATCAACACCCGCGACCTCGTCTTCGTCCCCTATCAGGAGAAGGACGGCCAGCTGGTGCCCATCACCGCCAGCAATACTTACGAGTTGGCCGCCGAGGACAGCGTGGCTTTCCGCCTGCGTGCCTATATCGGCGACAGCACCGGCGTGAACAAGGAACGCTACCTTGAGTTCTACTACGCTTTTAAGGGCGATGAGTATGATGTTGATTTCGACATCAGTTTCCACGGCCTCAACGACGTGGTTCGCAGCTCCAACTACCTCGACTTTGAGTGGCACAACCGCATGAACCGCCAGGAGAAGGTGGATGCCAGCACCCGCGGAAGCAACAACCGCAACAAGGACCCCGAAAAGTTCTATTCGAGCATCTATTACCGCTCCGCCAAGGGCGATGTCGACCAGCTGAATCGTGGCCGCGATGGTCAGAAACAGGTCAAGACCCGCGTGGAGTGGGTGGCTTTCAAACAGCAGTATTTCGCCGCCGTGCTCATGTCGGACAGCACTTTTGAGAATGCCGACCTCAACCAGGTTGCCGAAAAGAGCGACGACCCGCACTACCTCTGCGATATGAGCAGCGTCATCGGCCTCACCTACGACAACGAACACGACTGCACTTTGGGCATGGGCTTCTATTTCGGCCCCACCAAATACAAGGACCTCCGCGCCATGCACCACGGCTTTGAAAAGATGCTGCCCCTGGGTTGGTGGGTTTTCTCGCGTTTCGTGAGCCGATACATCATCATCCCCACCTTCAACTTCCTCGAAGGCTTTGGCTGGAACTATGGTATTATCATCATCGTCTTCACCTTCTTGCTGCGTCTGGTGCTGTTCCCCCTTACCTTTAAGTCGTATCAGGGTTCGGCCATCATGCGCATCCTCAAACCCGAGATGGATGCCCTCAACAAAAAGTACCCCAACCCCGATCAGGCTTTGCAGAAACAGCAGGAGATGACCAAAATCCAGAAGAAGGCCGGCTACAGCCCCATGGCGGGATGCTTGCCGATATTGCTGCAGATGCCTATCCTCACCGCTATGTTCATGTTTTACCCCGTGTCGATCGAGCTTCGCCAAAAGTCCTTCCTCTGGTGCCAGGACCTTTCCACCTACGACAGCATCCTCGACTTCGGCTTCAACATCCCCCTCTACGGCGACCATGTATCGCTCTTCTGCCTTCTGATGTTCGGTATGCAGTTCTTCTACACTTGGTACTCCATGAAGAGCACCCAGGGTCAGGCCAATATGCCTGGCATGAAGTTCATGATGTATTTTATGCCGTTCATGATGTTGTTTATGTTCAACAGCATGTCTGCCGGTTTGAACCTCTACTATTTCTTCTCCTTGAGTCTGACCATGCTCCAGATGATTCTCATCCGCAAGTTCACTAACGAGAAGAAGGTACGCGCCCGCATGGCCGCCTACGACCTCAAGCACAAGAACCAACCTACCAAAAAGAGCAATTTCCAAAAACGTTTGGAAGAATTGCAGAAACAAACCGAGGCCATGCAGAAACAACAACAAAGAAGATAATAATTAATAAACTAAAAATAACAAATAACAAATCATGTTAGTAGCTATCATTGCCACATTTATTGTCGGATATGCCTGCATCGCGCTTGAGCATCCGCTGAAAATTAATAAAACTGCCACAGCCTTGCTTCTTGGCGTGTTGCTGTGGACTCTCTACGCTTTCGCCCACGTCCAATTCGCCGGCCTTATCCCCGAAGGGACGACTTGGACAAACGAACTGACGCACCATCTGGGTTCCACCGCCGAGATCGTGTTCTTCCTCCTGGGTGCCATGACCATCGTCACCCTCGTCGATGAGTATCAGGGTTTCCGCATCATCACCGACCTCATCAAGACCCGCAACAAGAAGAAACTGCTTTGGACTTTGAGCATCATCACCTTCTTCCTCTCGGCTGTGCTCGACAATATGACCACCGCCATCGTGATGTGCGCCCTGCTCCGCAAACTCATCAGCGACCAGAAAGAACGCTGGCTCTTTGCCGGCATGGTCATCCTGGCTGCTAATGCAGGTGGCGCTTGGAGCCCCATCGGCGATGTTACCACTATCATGCTGTGGATCGGCGGACAGGTGACCACGGTGAACATTATGGTGAAGACTTTGGTGGCTTCGCTGGTGTGCCTCGTGGTGCCCTGCATGTTGCTTGGTTTCACGCTGAAAGGCGATGTCGAGATTCCTCAGCAGGAGGCGGAAGGCATTCAGATTGAGAAACGCTTCCAGCACCTCATCTTCTTCGTCGGCATCGGCGCATTGGTGTTTGTCCCCATCTTTAAGACCATCACCCATCTGCCTCCCTACCTCGGTATGCTCTTCGGCCTCTCGGTGTTGTGGATTCTCACCGAATTGATCAGCCATAAGTATTCCAAAGAGAATTTCAAACTGCCTACGGCTATGAACACCCTCCAGCATATCGACACTCCCAGCATCCTCTTCTTCCTCGGCATCCTTATGGCCGTGGCATGTTTGGAGACCTGCGGTGCCCTCGGCATGTTGGCCACAGGCCTCAACAATACATTTATTGATATGAAGGTGGGCAACGAAAGTGTCGGTTTCTTCCTTATCGACATCATCATCGGTTTCCTCTCTTCAATTATCGACAATGTGCCTCTGGTGGCTGCCTCAATGGGCATGTACCCCTTGGGTGGCGAAGAGGTGCTCTTCAATGTCAACCATCCCTTCTGGGAGTTCTTGGCTTACTGTGCCGGTACGGGCGGAAGCCTGCTCATTATCGGTTCGGCAGCCGGTGTGGCCGTGATGGGTATGGAAAAAATCGATTTTATTTGGTATCTCAAGAAAATCAGCCCCCTTGCATTGGCCGGTTATCTGGCTGGTGCCATCGTGTTCATACTGATGGACGTGACTTTGTTTGAAAAAATAGCATGGCTTCGAGACTTAGCATAGCTTCCGACAGTTGGAAACAGCGCTCCTTGGGACGCAAAATTTTCAACATCATCGTCGCCCTTTTCGCTCTGGCGGGGTTTGCCATTATTGGTGCCTGGGCTTTTTACCAACTCGGTTTCACCAAAAACCGTGGGGCCGTCGACCATAACTACCGCTATATGTTGTCGGTCGACGAAATGAAAAAGTTAGAGAGCCGAGAGATGACGGATCAACAGATTCAGGCCAAATGGATGGAACAGTATGCCAAACTGATTGTGTTCAGCAAGTTCTATCCCGCCAATGCTCAGCTTATCACCAACGCGGCTCAATACAGCCACGACCCCGAGATCGTGGACAAGATGATGGCTGCCTGCGGCATGTATATCACCGAGGAGAACCCCGAGTACACCAGGCTCCTCGCCGAGGTGGAAAAAGTGCTACGCCGCCAGCCCCAGCAAGAGCAGGAGAACATCATCCCCTGGATGCAGGGGGTGGAATGGCCCGCTCTGAAAGAGGCCATCATCCACGACAAGGATCTCATCATCGAGGCAGGCAGGCTCACGGGTGTCGAACCACGACTCATCGTGGGTTGCCTCATCGGCGAGCAGATCCGGCTCTTCAATTCCAAACGTGAGACGTTTAAGAAATACCTCGGCCCAGTGAAGGTGCTCAGTGTGCAGTCGCAATTCTCCTATGGTGTCAACGGTATCAAAATCTCTACCGCCAAGACCATCGAGGAGCACCTGAAAGACCCCACCTCGGAATACTACATGGGCCCCCGCTACGAGCATCTGCTCGACTATACTGTCGAGGGCACCGCTCAGGACGACGAACGCTACAACCGACTTGTCGACTATCGCAACCACCTCTATTCCTACCTCTACACTGCCTGTATCCTGCACCAAACCATGTTGCAATGGAAACGTGCCGGCTACGACATCAGCAACCGCCCCGATGTGCTCTTCACCCTCTTCAATGTGGGTTTTGCCCAATCGGTGCCCAAAGCCAACCCCGTTTGTGGAGGCAGCCATATCAAAATCGGCGACAACACCTACACCTTTGGCGCCATCGGTTTCGACTTCTATTTCTCCGGCGAACTGGCCGAATATTTCCCCTTCTGGCGTGAGCATTTCATCCCTGGCGACAAGGAACTCACCGACGAGGAACTGGCCTACATCCAGGGCAGCGTGAGCAACTGCAAGCGTCCGCCCCGAGGCTGGGAATATTTCAAAAAGGACAGCACCGCCATCCAGCAGCCCGACAATTTTAACCCCTACACCATCGACGACGATGACGACGGTGGCCCCTTCACCAAGGTGACCCCGATGTAGCATATCCTTTTCACAACTGCCAAACAACTGCCACCCAACTGCCAAATCTCGGCCCTTGAGTGGCAGTTGTCATTAATGTGTCATTTCGATGTCATTAATGTGTCATTTCGATGTCATTAATGTCATCAGTTTGTCATTTCGTAAAAGACCGATAAAAATGTATTGTGTTGATATTGATGCGTGTATATTTTTATCCTCGGAGTTAATGACAAAAATGACACAAAAAACAA
>JAZUFY010000041.1:0-37068 GCA_045640925.1 Bacteroidales bacterium | reverse complement strand
TCAATTTTCAATTTCATTGGTTGCCATATCAAAAAAAAATCGTATTTTTGCAAAAAATATTTTATTAATGATGAAGAGAACTATTATACTTTGTGCGGCAGCGTTGGCGTTGATGGCCGGCTGCAAGCAAAAACAGGACGCTGATGAGATTATCGGCAAACCCGAGGTGACGGTTGAGAACGGCCGCTTCACCCCCGAAATCATGTGGCAACTGGGCAAGATGGGCGAGTTCGCCGTGAGCCCCGACGGCTCCAAAATGGCCTATACGGTGACTTATTACGACATGGAGAAGAACAAGGGCAATGCCGAAATCTATCTCCAGGAGACGATTAAAGGCAGTGTGCCTGAACGCCTCACCACGACCGCCCAGAGCGAGTTCAACCCCGTTTGGAAGGACGACAACACGCTGCTTTTTGCCCGAGGCAACGACATCCTCGAGATGAACATCGACAAGAAGAGCGAGAAGCTGCTTGGCACCATCGAGACGGGCCTCGAGGGCTTCAAGATTTCGCCCGACGGCAACCAGATTGTCTATATCACCGACATCAAGGTGGAACGCCCCGAGAGTTTGGAAAAACTCTATGCCGGCTTGGATCAAACCACTGGCCGCATTAACGAGGATTTGATGTACCGCCACTGGGACAGCTGGGTGGACGAGTATCCGCAGATTTTCCTGACCACGTTCCAGGAGGGCAAAATCAGCATCGAGAACGCTATCTCGGTGCTGAACAACGAGCCTTACGAGTGCCCGATGCGTCCGTGGGGCGGCGTGGAGCAGTACAACTTCTCGCCCGACGGCACCAAGATTGCCTACACTTGCCGCAAGAAGACCGGCAAGGAGTATTCGCTGAGCACCAACAGCGACATTTATATTTATACCATCCAGAGCGGCGAAACGGTGAACATCAGCGAGGGCATCATGGGTTATGACCAGAACCCCGTTTTTAGCAACAGCGGCAAGAAGATTGCCTGGGAGAGCATGGAGCACGACGGCTATGAGAGCGACAAGCTGCGCCTGATGGTGTACGATTTCGAGACGGGCGAGAAGACCGACTACACCGCCAATTTCGACTACGGTGTGAGCGGCATTTCGTGGACAGCCGACGATAGTGAGATTTTGGCCGTGGTGATGTATCGCGGCATGAACGAGATTTTTGCCTTCAATATGGCCGACTCTTCTATCCGCCAGGTCACTAAGGATTATCACGACATCAACGGATTCAGCCTCAACGGAAGCACCATCTATGCCAATGAGGTGAGCATTCAGCACCCCTCGGAGGTGTTCTGCTACGACGCCAAGGGTGTGGATCAGAAGGGTCAACAGTTGACCGCCATCAACAACGATGTGCTGGATCAGGTGCGCATGGGCAAGACCGAGGAGCATTGGGTGAAGACCACCGACGGCAAGGAGATGCTGGTGTGGCTGATTTACCCCTACGACTACGACAGCACCAAGACTTATCCCGCCTTGTTGTTCTGCGAGGGTGGCCCTCAGAGCATGGTGAGCCAGTTCTGGAGCACTCGCTGGAATTTCGAGGTGATGAGTGGTGCCGGCTACTTTGTTATCGCCCCCAACCGTCGCGGATGCCCTGGCTTCGGCACCGAGTGGTGTGAGGAAATCAGCGGCGACTATGGCGGACTTTGCATGAAGGATTATATGGCCGCCACCGATTATTTTGCCAACAATATGCCTCAGATCGATGCTGCCCGCATCGGTGCCTGTGGTGCCTCGTTCGGCGCCTACAGCATCTATTGGCTGGCTGGCCACAACGAGAATAACCGCTTCAAGGCCTTCTTGGCTCACAACGGCATGTTCAACTTCAACCAGCAGTGTCTCGAAACCGAGGAGTTTTGGTTCACCAACTGGGACCTCGGCGGCCCCTACTGGGAGAAGAACGCCAAGACGGCCCATTCCTACGCCAATTCGCCCCACCTGTTTGTCGACAAATGGAATACCCCCATCTGCGTTGTCCACAGCGAGTTTGACTTCCGCATCGTTGCCTCGCAGGGCATGGCTGCCTACAATGCCGCCAAGTTGCGCGGTTTGGAGGCCCGCTACCTCTATTTCCCCGACGAGACCCACTGGGTGCTGCGTCCGCAGAACAGCCTCCTCTGGCATCGCAACTTCATCGACTGGTTCGACAAATATTTGAAGTAGTGACTTGTGATTAGTGAATGGTGAAATGTGAATGGTGATTAGTGAATAGTGAAATGTGAAAAGGATGGCGGCAGCCATGACTTTTCACATTTCACTTTTCACATCTCACTTTTCACTTTTCACATTTCACATTTCACTTTTCACATTTCACAATTCACATCTCACAATTCACATCTCACAATTCCCATTTTGAGATTTTTTTTGACTTTTTGATGAAAAAATTTCATTATTTCAAAAAATATTTGTATTTTTGCTTGTCGAAATATTTTGAAATTTAAACCTTATTCTATAGTAATGAAACGTTTTCTTATCGCGTTACTTGCTTGTACACTGATATTTGGTGTGTGCGATGTTCAGGCACAAACCAAAACGAAGAAAAGCACGAAAACTACCAAATCTACCAAATCGAAGAAAGGTAAGAAGGGTAAGAAAGGTGCTGAAGAGGCTCCTGCCATCATCGAAACACCGCTGCCTTACAACAGCAACGACTGTATCTTTGCCATTCCTTTGGAGGTGGATCACGTTTATGGACCCACGACGGCTCCGCAGGGTGCCGGCCGTGTGATGGAGGTGATGGCCGACAAGCGTCACCCCAACCTGCCCGAATTCGAGCACAACTCGGTGTGGTACAAGTTCACCGTGCCTTACAACGGCAAACTCGACATCGCTGTCACTCAGACCGACTTGTCGAATGACTACGATATGCTGGTGTATAAATATACGGATGTCTATTTCAGCAACCACCTGCAATCCAACAAGGTGTTGCCCGTGGCTGTGAATATGGCCATTCCCGACACCGCCCTCCTGGCCAAACCCAAGAAGGTGAAGACCGAGAGCACAGGCGACAGCAAGGCTGACGCCAAGGCCAGAGCCGAGGCCAACAAGTTGGCTCGCCAAAAAGCCGAATTGGAAGCCGCTATGGGCACCATTGGTATGTATCACGATGCCGAGGACATCCTGCTGACCAAGGCCTCCAACAAACGCCACATCCGTTCCATCAACGTGCGTAAAGGCGAGGTGTACTACATCCTGCTGGACAATGTCACCCCCAACGGCAAGGGCCATAGCATCAAGGTGTCCATCCATGTGGATGCTTTCGAAGTGCCTGTGTCGTTCTACGATCCCAAGATCAAGAAGAATGTCGATGTGAACCTCACCATTCTCGAAAAGAACACCAACAACCGCGTGATTGTCCAAAACGACAAATTCAAGGCGGGAAGAGTGAAGTTCGTCCCTGGTTTCAACTACACCATGTATGCCAAAAAGGACGGCTATTTCTCGGTGTTTTTGGATTTCAATGCCGACCGTTTCAAAGAGGACACCCTCATGCGTATACGTATGAACCGCGCCGAGCGTGGTACGGTGTACCCCATTTCCGACATCTATTTCGAGGATGAAACCAAGTTGATGAAGGAATCCGACTCGGTGCTGGTCAATTTTGTCCAGATGTTCAAGAACCATCCCGATGTGGTCTTCACCGTCAAGGGTTTTGTGACCACCTATGGTGTCGATCCCGAGCATGACCAGCTGGTATCGCTGGAGCGTGCAAAATCGGTGAAAGACTACTTTGTGAAGAACGGTATTCCCGAGGGCAATATTCGCACCGTGGGTATGTCGCCCACCGACATCAAGCGTGCCGCCACAGCCGCCTTTGACCCCAAAAAGAAGGGCGAAGATGTGAAGATACAGCTGATTATCGTCAGTGTCGGTTCGAAGGAGAACCCCTGATTGTAACAAACCCAGAATCAATATGTAAAGAGGCAGGCTTCCTGTATGGAGGCCTGTTCTTTTTGCTCTTGAGAGGGGCCTTTTTGACAGGCCTAAAATTATGAAATAAAATATATATTATTAATTTTTATAATAATTGCATTTTTTTTCGTATCTTTGCATTTTCACGAAAGTGAAGAGTTAGTGTGTATATAATTATAATTAAATATTTTAGAATATGACGAAATTTGTTTACACGTTTGGAGGCAAAACCGCTGAAGGTAAAGCCGACATGAAGAACCTGCTTGGTGGCAAGGGTGCCAACCTTGCTGAGATGTGTTTGTTGGGACTCCCTGTTCCCGCAGGTCTCACTATCACCACAGAATGCTGCACCGCTTATTACGAGAATAACTGCCAGCTTCCCGCTGGTTTGATGGACGATGTGTGGAAAGCTATGGCCAATGTGGAGAAATTGATGGGCATGAAATACGACGATGCCGAGAATCCCCTGTTGGTCAGCTGCCGCTCGGGTGCTCGCAGCTCCATGCCCGGCATGATGGACACCGTCCTCAACATCGGTCTTTCCAGCAAGACCATCCCCGGTATGCTCAAACGCACCAACAATCCCCGTTTCGTCTACGACTCCTACCGTCGTCTCATCATGATGTATGCCGATGTGGTGATGGAGAAGAGCGAGGGCATCGAACCCGCCGACGGCAAGGGCATCCGCAAACAGCTTGACGATATGCTCGACGCTTACAAAGAGAGCCACGGCTACAAGAGCGACACCGAACTCACCGCTGAGGATTTGATGAAGCTGGCCGAGGATTTCAAAGTCAAGGTCAAAGAGGTGCTCGGCACCGAGTTCCCCGACGATGCCAAGGCCCAGATGGAAGGCGGCATCAAGGCCGTGTTCAAATCCTGGAACGGCAAGAAGGCTGTGAGCTATCGCAAAATCGAAGGTATTCCCGACGATTGGGGCACCGCTGTGAACGTGCAAGCCATGGTGTTCGGCAATATGGGTGACAACAGCGCCACAGGTGTGGCTTTCACCCGTAACCCCGCTACTGGCGACAACCAGTTCTACGGTGAGTGGCTCATCAACGCCCAGGGCGAAGATGTGGTGGCCGGTATCCGTACCCCCAACCCCCTCAATGACGACACCAAGAACGAGCAGAACAAGCACATGAAGTCCATGCAGGAACTCATGCCCACCACCTATAAGGAACTCTGCGACATCCGCACCATCCTCGAAAAGAATTTCCACGACATGCTCGACATCGAGTTCACCATCCAGGATGGCAAACTCTATATGTTGCAGTGTCGCGTTGGAAAACGCACCGGTGTTGCCGCTCTCACCATGGCCACCGATATGCTCAAGGAAGGCCTCATCGACGAGAAGGAAGTGGTGATGCGCATATCCCCCGCCCAGTTGGACGAGTTGCTGCACCCCATCCTCGATGCTTCCGACGAAAAGAAACACGAGATTATTGCCAAGGGTCTGCCCGCAGGTCCTGGTGGTGCTGTGGGTGTCATCGCACTCACCAGCGAGAAGGCCAAGGAATATGCTGCCGCCAAGATTAAGAACATCTTGGTTCGTGAAGAGACCAACCCCGAAGACGTCGAAGGTATGCGTGCCGCTGACGGTATCCTCACCGCTCGTGGCGGTATGACCTCCCACGCTGCCCTCGTGGCTCGTGGCTGGGGCAAATGCTGCATCGTGGGTTGTGACGCCGTGAAGATCGATTTCGAGAAAGGCATCGTCAACATCGACGGTCATCAGTTCAAAGAGGGCGACACCCTCGCTCTGAACGGTTCCAAGGGCTATGTCTACGCCGAAGAGGTGAAGATGATCAACGCCACCGAGAACCCCCTGTTCCAGCAGTTCATGCAGCTGGTTGACAAATATCGCACCATGGGTGTCCGCACCAATGCCGACAACCCCGACGATGCTTTGAAGGCTGTCAGCTTTGGCGCCGAAGGTATCGGCCTGTTCCGTATCGAGCACATGTTCTACGGCAAGAACAGCGAGAAACCTCTTGAGAAACTCCGCAACATGATTCTGAGCGACAGCACCGCAGAGCGCGAAGCCGCCCTCGCAGAGCTCGAACCCTACATGAAGGAGAGCGCCAAGGGCACTTTGAAGGTCATGGACGGCAAGCCTCTGACCTTCCGCCTGATGGATCCCCCACTGCATGAGTTTGTTCCTCAGACAGAAGAAAAACAGCGCATCGTTGCCAAGGAGCGCGGCATGAGCTTTGAAGAGATCAAGCGCCGTATCGACGCCCTCCACGAGGTCAACCCGATGATGGGTCTCCGTGGTGTCCGTCTGGGCATTGTCTACCCCGAAATCACCCGCACCCAGTTCCGTGCCCTGTTCAGCGCCACCGCCGAACTGATGAAGGAAGGCCACGACCCGCATCTCGAAATCATGGTTCCGCTCACCATCAACGTCAAAGAGCTCAAGCACCAGAAGAATATCGCTACCGAGGTCAAGGCCGAGGTCGAAGCCAAGTATGGTGTGAAAATCAACTATATGTACGGCACCATGATTGAAATCCCGCGTGCTACCCTCGTGGCCGACCAGATCGCCGAGGTGGCCGAGTTCTTCAGCTTCGGTACCAACGACCTCACCCAGATGACTTTCGGCTTCAGCCGCGACGATGTGAACGCTATCGTCCACAAGTATGTCGATGAGAAGATCATCCCCGCCGACCCGTTCAACACCCTTGACCAGGAAGGTGTCGGCCAGTTGGTGAAACTGGGTGTGCAGCGTGGTCGCAGCACCCGCGAGAAACTCAAATGCGGTGTTTGCGGTGAACACGGTGGTGACCCCGCATCGGTGGAATTCTTCTTCCATGCCGGCCTCAACTACGTCAGCTGCTCGCCGTTCCGCGTCCCCGTGGCACGTTTGGCCGCTGCTCAGGCCGCTATCAAAGATAGTCGCAAATAAAAACTGAATGGGATGTGAATAGTGAACTTTGAAAATTGAGAATTGAGAATTGAGAATTGGGCGGCAGCCGCCTATTCACAAGTCACTATTCACAAGTCACTATTCACATTTCACAATAAAACGAAATATTATGAACGAGAATATCATTAAAGCCCTCGAAAGCTACGGTATCACCGGAGTAAAGAAACTGTACTATAACCCCTCTTACGAGGACCTCTTCAAATTCGAGATGGATCCCGCTTTGACCGGTTATGACAAAGGTCAGCTCACCGAGCTCGATGCCATCAACGTGATGACAGGCATCTACACTGGCCGTTCTCCCAAAGACAAATTCATCGTCATGGACGAGAACTCCAAAAACACCGTCTGGTGGACCTCGCCCGAGTATAAGAACGACAACCATCCTGCCAGTCAGGAGGCTTGGAAAGCCGTCAAGAGCCTTGCCGTCAACGAACTCTGCAACAAGGAACTCTTTGTCGTCGATGCTTTCTGTGGCGCCAATAAGGACACCCGCATGTCTGTCCGCTTCATCATGGAAGTGGCTTGGCAGGCTCACTTTGTCCGCAACATGTTCATCAAACCCACCGAGGAAGAACTCAAGGATTTCAAACCAAACTTCACCGTCTACGCTGCCAGCAAGGCCAAGGTGGACAACTATCAGGAACTGGGCCTGAACAGCGACACCGCCGTGGTGTTCAACATCACCAGCCGCGAGCAGGTCATCCTCAACACCTGGTATGGTGGTGAGATGAAGAAAGGTATGTTCAGCATGATGAACTATTACCTGCCTCTGCAGGGTATCGCCGCTATGCACTGCTCCGCCAACACCGACATGCAGGGCAAGAACACCGCCATCTTCTTTGGTTTGAGCGGTACGGGCAAGACCACCCTCAGCACCGACCCCAGGCGCCTCCTTATCGGCGACGATGAGCACGGCTGGGACGACGAAGGTGTCTTCAATTTCGAAGGCGGCTGCTACGCCAAGGTCATCAACCTCGACAAGGACAGTGAGCCCGACATCTACAATGCCATCCGTCGCAATGCTCTGCTTGAGAATGTCACCGTCGATGCCAACGGCAAAATTGACTTCGCCGACAAGAGCGTCACCGAGAACACCCGTGTGAGCTACCCCATCGACCATATCGAGAAGATTGTGCGCCCCATCTCGGCTGCCCCTGCCGCCAAGAACGTCATCTTCCTCAGCGCCGATGCTTTCGGTGTGCTGCCTCCCGTCAGCATCCTCACTCCCGACCAGTGCAAATACTATTTCTTGAGCGGTTTCACCGCCAAGTTGGCTGGTACCGAGCGTGGCATCACCGAGCCTACTCCCACCTTCAGCGCTTGCTTCGGCCAGGCCTTCCTTGAGCTGCATCCCACCAAGTATGCCGAGGAACTGGTGAAACGTATGGAGCAGAGCGGTGCCAAAGCCTATCTGGTCAACACTGGCTGGAACGGCACAGGCAAACGTATCTCCATCAAGGACACCCGTGGAATCATCGACGCCATCCTCGACGGCTCTATCGAGAAGGCTCCCACCAAGAAGATTCCTTACTTCGATTTCGAGGTGCCTACCGCACTGCCCGGCGTCGATCCCAAGATCCTCGACCCCCGCGACACCTACGGCTGCGCTTGCGAATGGGAAGCCAAAGCCAAAGACCTTGCCGGTCGCTTCATCAAGAATTTTGAGAAGTTCACCTACAACGAGGCCGGCAAAGCCCTCGTCGCAGCAGGTCCCAAACTGTAATACCGATTGACAAGTGGGTGGTTAGGGGTCAGTGTTGCCGCATCGGCTGCTAACCACCTACTTTATAATTCTACGCCCTTTATATATAGTATTATTACATTACATAGATGAAAAAAATTATCGTGGCCGTGCTGGCCTTGCTGGGTTTTGCCAGCGTTAACGCTCAAACGCAACAGATTACTTTGGAAGATATATGGTCCAAACCTACCTTCCGCGCCAACCGAATCTCCACCATCCGTTCCATGCAGGACGGCGAGCATTACTGTGTGCTCACCCGCAGCGGCATCGAGAAGTATAGCTACAAGACTGGCGAGAAAGTGGGCGTCATCTGCGCCTTTACCGACCCTATGCGTCGCAAAGCCAAACCCATGCCCCCCATCGAGTCGTATGAATTCTCGCAGGACGAGCAGAAGATCCTCCTCAGTGCCGAGTTCGAGCCCATATACCGTCACAGCGGTGTCAGCACCTACTACCTCTACACCGTGGCCACAGGCGACATGGTGTGCCTCACTCGCGAGGGCAAACAGCGTCTCACCACTCTTTCGCCCGACGGCAAGATGGTGGCTTACGTCCGCGACAACAACCTCTATGTAATGAATCTCGGTTCGCTCAAGGAAACCCAGATCACCACCGATGGCAAGATGAACGAAATCATCAACGGCACCACCGACTGGGTGTACGAAGAAGAATTTGCCATCACACAGGGCTTCTATTGGTCGCCCGACAGCAAGAAGATTGCCTTCTACCGCTTCGACGAAAGCAAGGTGAAACAGTACACCATGCAGATGTGGGGTGATCTCTATCCCGAAAACTACACCTACAAATACCCCAAGGCGGGTGAAGACAACTCCGTGGTTGACGTGCTTGTCTACGACCTCCAGAGCCAGAACACCTTGAAACTCAACCTGGGCAGCGAAAACGACCAGTATCTGCCCCGTATGCAGTGGACTCAGGATGCCAACACATTGGCCGTCATGCGCATGAACCGCCTTCAGGACAAAATGGAGCTCCTTCTGGCCGATGCCACAACCGGCACCATCCGCCCCCTCTATACCGAGGAAGACAAAGCCTACGTCGAGGTGCCCGACACCTGGCGCTTCCTCCAGGACGGCAAACAGATGCTCCTCACCAGCGAGAAGGACGGCTACAACCACATCTACATCATCGACATCACTGGCCGTGTGTGGCAGCAAGACCTCACCCCTGGCAGCTACGACGTCGTGGCCGTCAAAGGTGTCAACGAAAAGACGGGCGACATTTACTTCACCGCCCACTACACTTCGCCCATCAACACCGACCTCATGACCGTCAACTATAAGGACAAGAAACCCTCCGTCACCCGCCTCGGCGACCGCCTGGGCACTTACGACCCCACCTTCAGCAACGGCTGCAAATACTATGTCGAACAATTCAGCGACGCCAACACCGCACCTGTCTACTCCCTGCGCGACAGCAAAGGTCGCCTCATCAAAGTGCTCGAAGACAATGCCCAACTGCAGCAGCGCATGAAAGAGTACGGTGCAGGCAACAAGACCTTTGGCACTTTCACCACCTCCACGGGTACCGAACTGAACTACTACATCATCCTGCCTCCAGATTTCGACTCCGCCAAAACCTATCCGCTCTTCTTCTACGTCTATGGAGGCCCAGGCAACCAGCAGGTCAACAACAGCTACGGCTACAGCGACTACTACTGGTTCCACATGCTCGCGCAGCATGGCTACGTTGTGGCCTGCTTCGACGGTCGTGGCACGGGTGGACGTGGTGCCGAATTTAAGAAAATGACCTACAAAAATCTCGGCCACATGGAGTGCGAAGACGCCATCGAGGCCGCACGCTATTTCGGCAAAAAAAGCTGGATCGACGAAAATCGCATAGGCATCTTCGGCTGGAGCTTCGGCGGCTACCTTTCCACACTCTCCATCCTCAAAGGTCACCAAGTCTTCAAGAGCGCCATCGCCGTGGCCCCCGTCATCACTTGGCGCTACTACGACAACATCTACACCGAACGCTTCCTCCAGCGTCCTCAGGACAACCCCCGAGGCTACGACGACAACTCGCCCCTCAACTTCGCCAACCTTTTGGAAGGCAACTACCTCCTTGTCCACGGCACAGGCGACGACAACGTCCATTTCCAAAACTCCGCCGATATGGTCACCGCACTCGAAGCTGCCGGCAAACAATTCGAATTCCGCATCTATCCCAACAAAAACCACAGCATCTACGGCGGAAATACCCGCCTCAACCTCTATCAGCTCATGACCGATTTCATCTATCGCAAACTCTAAGCCACAAAGATTATCGACTTTTTTAAACAAAAAAACTCGCTAATTCAAAAAAAAATAGTACTTTTGCACAATTTATTGCACGCATATATGAAAAAAATTCTTTGCACACTGATAGTCCTTGCAGCCTTCACGGCTACGTCTCAAGCCCAATTGCTCAACTGGGGTGTCCGCGGCGGTGCTGGCATAGCCCGCTACGCCGACAACCTCTCGGGTTCGTCCACCCCCGTCCTGGCTGCCAACGTAGGCGCATTCATCACCTTCGGCTTCACTAATTCCCAATCTGTCATGGCCGACAATTTCTGCCTGCAGACAGGCCTGAACCTCATTCGTCGTGGCACACGTTTTGAAGACGTGCTCGAGAGCGGCCTCAATATGTCCATCCGCAACGGCTACTACAACACATGGTATGCGCAGATACCCATCCTCGCCACCATCCGCTACGAGCTGCCTATCCGCCAGCCAGGTCACCGTATGCTCATCTCCGTGGGCCCCGCAGTCAGCTATGGCCTTTTCGGCACGGCCTACGACCGTAAAATTTCCCGTGGTATGCCCCAGCGTTCATGGAACTACGAAGTCACCGAAGACGCCTTCAAAACCCTCGACCGCCTGGATGTCAACGCCCTCATCGGAGTCGGCTACGAATACGAAGACCTCTCTGTGATGTTGCAGTTCGACTACGGCTTCCTCTCCACCCATTCTTCAGTTGACGCCCTCAGTGCAGCCGACAATCAGAACACCACCGACAAAGTCAATTTTGGCAACAACTGGGCCTTGCTCCTCACCGTGGGATACCAGTTCCCCGTCAGATAAAATCTTAGGATTAAGAATGAAGAATGAAAAGTGGCTGCCGCCTCCATTCTCATTTCTCAATTCGTGAAGACTCCCGCCCAATTTTCAATTTCCGATTCTTCATTCCCCGAAGGGTCATCCATACCGACAGGTGCTAAACCCCCAAACATTAAGACGAAGTCTGATGTTTGGGGGATGTTATAGCAGAGGACTGCGTCCTGAGGGATGCTCTAAAAAACTATACAGCTATCTGACGAGAATAGAGTTTGCTGTCTGTTCCATGGAGAAGTTCTGTTACTTATGGCCCCACATTGAAGTGTGGGGTTTTATCACCGACTGAAGTTGGTGGGATAGTGCTTCCAGCACTTTTTTTCAGACGTCGTGGCTATTTCGCAATCCGCTTTCCTGTTTTCTTGTTGTTAAAAACTTTGTGGTAATACGGGCAACTTGGTGGCCGAAAGTGGGGACAGCAAGGGCCAATTGTCCACTCTTGTAAAGGCCTAATATCCTCCCAAGGTTTTCCCAATGTTCTCCCAATATTGTCCCAATATTCTCCCAATATTCTCCCAATATTGTCCCAATATTCTCCCACCAATAGTTCAGATATAATGAAAGAGCAAAGAAGGCAAAGGAGAATTAGTTAAGAGTTAAGAGTTAAGAGTTGAGAGTTAAGAGTTGGGCGGGAGCTTTTATGAATTGAGAAATCTTTTTATGGGCATTCATGGTTATTGTGCTTCGCATCCCTTCGGGACTCCCATTTGGTCGCGACCACGCTTCGATAGTTGCCGGACATTGACGTTGAAGACCTATGAACTCCGCTGTGCGCCCGTTGCTGAACCGCCGTATGGTATGGAAATTTTGTGCAAAAATACGAATATTTTTTCATTCGACAAATATTTTCTATTATTGTATACGAGAATGCTGCGGATTCAGGAGAGAAAACGCTAATACCTTGGAGGAGCTCTACAATGTGTTGCATACCTTTTCGTGTGAAGACAGCGTTGATTCTCTTGCCAAAAATTGCGAAATGACACGCCTTAGTTAATGACACAATATGTCTTTATTTTTTGTGTCATTTTTGTCATTAACTCCGAGGATAAAAATATACAGGAGTCAAAATCAATATAATACATTTTTTTCACTCTCTTACGAAATGACAATCTGATGACATTAATGACACCGAAATGACAAATTAATGACACTTTCCACAAAACAAACAAAGGGCTGCCCGTGGGGGCGGCCCTTTGTTGTAATGATGTATTGGTCTCAATAATTAATTGCTGGGGGTGCCGAGCACTTGGAGCAACTGTATGAGTGCCGTGGCGGTGTTGACGCTGTTGGAGATGTTGGCGGCGTTGACGTTGAGACCCGTCACGGTGTTCATCTTGTTGATGATGTTGTCGACGTTGGCCGAGGTGATGATGCCTGCACCACCAGCAATCATTCCGGCTGCAAAGGCTTTCTTGAAGGCTTCGTCGGATTTGTTGTTGCGATAATTGGTGTAGCCGGTGGCAACGGTGAGGGCTGCGGCAAGGTCGTTGGCGTTGCTGAGACTCACGGTGCCGGTGGCACGATAGGAGTTGTAGAGGGTGATAAGAGCGCTTGCGGTGTTGCGTCCGCTGCTCTTTGCAGCAGACTCGCTGCTGGAGGAACCACCCATGCTGCCACATGACATAAAGGCCATTGTGGCAACACACATCATAATGATACTGAGCTTTTTCATGGTATTATTTTGATTTTTGTTGTTAATATTCTACGATGCAAAAGTACATTTTTTTTCTCATATTGAAAAAAAATTGTATATTTGCAAATCATTTTTAACGATTATTCATAATTAATTATTAACATTAATACGATTTAACAAGTCCTATGAACAACACCATTTTCACATTCCCCAAGCCTGAGAACGAACCTGTTCTTGGTTACAAACCTGGCAGCCCCGAGCGTAAAGAAATCCGCAAGGCTCTCGAAGAATTGTACAATAAGACCACCACAATTTATCCCATTATTGGTGGCAAGGAGGTGAAAACCGCCGAAACGGGCGAGATAGTCATGCCTACCGACAACAAGCATGTGCTCGCCAAGTATTACAAGGTTACCGAAAAAGAGGTGAAGGCCGCCATCGCGGCTTCGATGAAGGCACACGAGGAGTGGGCCAACACACCTTGGCTTGACCGTGCCAGCGTGATGCTGCGTATAGCCACCCTCATCAGCGGCAAGTACCGCTGGCTGATTAACGCCGCCACGATGTTGGGTCAGGGCAAGACCACGATGCAGGCCGAAATCGACTCGGCATGTGAACTGGTGGATTTCCTGCGCTACAATGCTTTCTATGCTTCGCAGATCTACAGCGACCAGCCTTGCAGCGACAAGGGCACGCTGAACTTTGTTACCTATCGTCCTTTGGAGGGCTTCGTGTCCGCCATCACCCCGTTCAACTTTACATCCATCGCCAGCAACCTCTGCCTCAGCCCCGTGCTGATGGGCAATGTGTGCATCTGGAAGCCTTCGACCACCGCTATGCTGTCCAACTACCTGCTGATGAAGATTTACAAAGAGGCAGGTCTGCCCGACGGTGTGGTGAACTTCCTGCCCGGCAGCGGTGCTTTGATTGGCAATGTGGCTTTTGCCGACGAGAACCTCGCTGGTGTGCATTTCACCGGCTCCACGGGCACCTTCAAGAGCTTCTGGAAACAGATTGGCGACAATATTGACGTTTACAAGACCTATCCTAAGATTGTCGGCGAAACGGGCGGCAAGGACTTTATCTTTGCCCACAAGTCGGCTGATCCCGACCAGGTGGCTACCGCCATCGTTCGTGGCGCTTTCGAGTTCCAGGGACAGAAGTGCTCGGCTGCTTCGCGTGCATATCTGCCCAAGAGCCTGTGGCCTAAGGTGGAGAAGATTGTCGGCAAGATGATCAAGGAAATCAAGGTGGGTGATGTGCGCGACTTCAGCGCTTTCGTGAACGCCGTGATCGACGAGGCTTCGTTTGACAACTGTATGCGCTATATCGACCACGCCAAGAAGAGCAAGGATGCCGAGATCATTTTTGGCGGCGAGGGCGACAAGAGCAAGGGCTGGTTTATCCAACCTACCGTCATCTTGGCCAAGACACCCAAGTACAAATCGATGTGCGAGGAGATTTTCGGACCCATCATCACCATCTATGTGTATGACGATGCCGACTACGAGAAGACGCTGCACCTCTGCGACGAGACTTCGCCCTACGCCCTCACGGGTGCCATCTTTGCCAACGACCGTGCCGCTCTGCGTCAAGGTGCCGAGATACTGAAATATGCCGCAGGCAATATCTACTACAACGACAAGCCCACCGGCGCAGTTGTCGGTCAGCAGCCCTTTGGAGGTGCCCGTGCCAGCGGTACCAACGACAAGGCAGGTTCGTACCTCAACCTTATCCGTTGGACCAGCCCGCAGGCCATCAAGGAGACTTTCGACCCTGCTCGCGACTATAAGTATCCTTTCATCAGCAACGCTGAATAATATTGTATATAAAGCGCCGGGTTTTCACCGCTCGGCGCTTTTTTTATAAAAAGATGAAGAAACATTTACTAATCCTGCTAACATTGCTTACAGTTGCCGGTGCCGCGAAGGCACAAGAGGCAACGACCGACTCGGCAGCTTCGCCGAAAGAACGTACACGCCATTTCGCCCTCGGAGTGTTGGGCGGCATGGATCGAAACTATCACACTGTGGATATGGCCTATATGACAGAGTTCAAATACGACAAGTACTGCCCTGGCTACACTTTTGGCATCCAGGCCACATACGCCCCGCTGCAGTGGCTTTCGCTGAGGACGGATGTGGTGATGGCTCAGAAGAATTACCACATGGACCATGTGCTCCCGCAGCAAAGAATCAACACCAATACGACCACAGAAAACAACTATCTGAATGTGCCCTTAGTGCTGCGTCTGTCACTGGGACGGGCGTTCCGTGTCCATGCCTTTGGAGGCGGTTATGTGGGCTATTGGCTGAGTAGTCGCAGATATGGCGTGTCGTATTCGATGTCGCACGAGGAAGATGCCGACAAGTTTGACGAAGTGCGGCCTTTCAACGAGGTGCGCGACAACAGGTTTGATGCAGGCTTGGTGTATGGAGCAGGCATCAGCGGAATCATCATCAAGAAGATAGAGGTGGGCGCCGAGGTGCGCTGGTTCTACGGCTTGACCGATATTCAGAACAACTATATGCGCCATCAAAGTCCGAGATACAACACCACGTTTGTGATTCAGGGAGGTGTTTCGTATTGGCTGTAATTGTCGAATTGTTGAAAAATACCGAGTTCTCGATATAAAAGTTTTAAACAATGAAAAAGAGTTTAATTGTTTCTTTATTATTTATAGTGTGTTTCACGGCATGTCGCAAGGAGCCTGTGGAATTGGTCAATCCGAATATGCGTTTCAAGAACTGCAAGACATACGTGCAGCAGTTTGAGGCGGTGTGGGAAGGCATGGATCAGGGGTATATGTACTGGGAGGTGGACACGGTGGACTGGGACGCGCGATATGAGAAATATCTGCCCGTGTTCCAAGATTTCGATTCACGCCCTGCCAATCGTCCTGTCAATCCGCGTGAATATAAGAACGCATGGAAGGGCCTTTTTGCAGGTTTGACCGACCACCATCTGTTTGTCCGCTGCTGGAACCCCAAGCAACAGTTTGACACGGAATACGAGGTAAACCCAGGAAGCGACGAGGTGCAATCGCGCGATTATTACCATTGGACGGATTCTTATACGCAGTTGAAGATACTGAAAAACATGGAGGGTGTGTCGTTTTTTTTCGGCTACGATGGTGCGAGCTATGGTACCATTAATTTCCCCATGTCTTACAGCTGTCAGTTGCCGGGCAAGACCGAGGGCAAGAAGATAGCCTATCTTCGTTTCTCGAGTTTCCAATTTTCGGAGGCATTGTATTATATGAATTATCTGAGCGAGAGTGATCAAGGCAAATACCAGCATGCTTTCTATAATTTCTTCGGCAACTACACTTTGTCAGGGGTTACAGGTAAAGGCTGGCCTAATAGTGACGATGTGGAAGCCTTGATTATCGACGTGCGTGGCAACAATGGTGGCAGCACAGCCGACTTGAATGCGTTGATAGGCTGTCTCGCTCAGCAACGCACGCATGTGGGCTACACTCGCGTGAAAGAGGGTGTGGGTCGTTTGGACTATAGCGCATGGACACCTTATTATGTGCCATGTCCGGGCAATCACATGAAGGAGGCCAAGCCCATTGTGGTGCTGGCCGATGTAAATTCGGTAAGTTGTGCCGAGTTGGCCACCATGCTCATCAAAAATCTGCCCAACGGTATCTTTATCGGTGAGCGCACTTTTGGAGCCACAGGCGCACTTCTTTCAAACAGCGAGACATCTCATGATTTGTTCTACAACGGCTGTTTCGGCGATCCCGATTACTATACCTATGGCGAGCCTTCATATCCACAGGTGTTTGACTATTATGTCTATACCAGCACCTACCATTTTGTGAATGTCAACAAAGAGGCAGTGGAAGGCATAGGTGTGATACCTGACATTGAGGTGAAGTACAATGAGGAACACCTGTATCAGGGCATCGACGACCAGCTCAATCGTGCACTTGAGTACTTAAGGACTGGGAAATAATTTTTACAGCTTCGATATTGCGGGGCACTTGGAGGTCTATCATGCCGCTTTCGATGGCTATGATGCGGCCTTCCTTCACTGCACTGAGATTGTTGTAAGGAGAAGTGCGGCAGAAGGTGGCGGAATCTTCTTTGCGGATAATGATGTAGTCAGGGTCGCTCTGCATGAGACTCTCGAGGCTGAAACTCCAACCTTCCATATTGGCGGCAATATTGCGTCCTCCAGCCATAGTGATAATGTCGTTGATGAAAGAATTGCCTCCTGCGGTAAAGTTGCCGCTTGAACCAAAGCCCACCACATAATATACCGAAGGTCTGTTCCCATCATCGGGGTGAGGCAGTGCCATAATTTCTTTTTGCAGATGAAGAATGAGGCTGTCGGCTGTTTTTGGGCAACCTATGAGTTGGCCAATTTTGGCGATATTGTCGTAAAGCCCCTCGAAACGGTGCTGCTCAATCACGCAGACGGTGGGGACACCCATTTGGGCCAATTGGTCGGTGCTCTTCTTGGGTATCATGGAACCGCTGATGACCAGGTCGGGGTTCAGCGACAGGATTTTCTCGTTGTTGAGGTTGCTGATGCCGCCAATACTCTCGATGTTGAGCGCCTGAGGAGGAAATGTACAGAAATCGGTACGGCCCACGAGCAAATCTTCTGTGGCACCGAGGGCAAAGATTATTTCGGTAACAGCGGGGGAGGTGGAGACGATGCGGGTAGGGGAGACGGGCACTTGCACCGTGCGGCCATAGTCATCGGTGACAGTGGTCGTATCTCCTTTTGGCTGTGCTATGTTTGAGCAAGAAATCAAACATAGCACTGCTGCTAAACACAGCAGAATATATTTGCGTTGAAAAAACATAGGCGATTAAGCGTCTTCCATGCCGCCACAGACGTGCATCACATCGCCGGTGTTGTAGGATCCGAGTTCGGAAGCATAGTACAGACAGGCGTTGGCTACCTCTTCGGGTGTGCCAGGACGGCGTAGCGGGATGCGGGTCTGCCAATAGCTTTTCATCTGTTCGGGAATGTCGCCCGTCATCTCGGTGACGATGAAGCCGGGAGCGACAACGTTGACACGGATGCCGCGAGCGCCAAGTTCCTTCGCGGCTGCTTTGCTGAAACCGATGATGCCGGCTTTTGAAGCGGCGTAGTTGGTTTGGTTATAGTTTCCTGCAATGCCTACTACGGAACTGATATTGACAATACTGCCATGTCCCTGTTTCCACATCGAGGGTTGCACGGCCTTGGTCATGCAGAAAACCGATTTGAGATTGGTGTTGATCACAGTGTCCCATTGCTCCTCGGTCATGCGTTTGAGGGCGGAGTCGGCGGTGATTCCTGCGTTGTTGACGAGAATGTCGACATGTCCGAAATCGTTGAGCACATCGGCCACAAAGGCTTGTGCCTGGTCGAAATCGGCTACATTTACAGCATAGCCTTTGGCATTGACACCCAAGGCTTGGAGCTCCTGCTCCACCTGAATCATTTTATCGTTGCGGGTGCGTCCACAGAAAGCGATGTGGCACCCTTCTTTTGCAAATCGGATAGCGATAGCGTTGCCGATGCCCCGTGTGGCACCCGTGATGATGGCAACTTTGTCTTGTAGTAGCATAGTTCGTTAGTAGTGATTAAAAAAAGAAGGAAAAGGGAGCCATCTGCAAAGCAGGCAACTCCCTTTTGAAATTCAATTCAGAGAATTAGAGCAGGGTGGCCAGCTTTGCGGCGAGGTCGCCAACGCGGGTGCTGTAGCCCTTCTCATTGTCGTACCAAGAGACAACCTTCACGAAGTTGCCATCCATGACCTGGGTGAGCAGGCTGTCGAAGATGGAGCTGTGGGTGTTGTCGATGATGTCGATGCTGACGATAGGCTCGTCAACATACTGCAGAACGCCTTTCATGGGGCCTTCGGCGGCTTCCTTGATAGCGGCGTTGATTTCTTCCTTGGTGACGTTGCAGTTCATCTCAGCGGTGAGGTCAACAACAGAACCATCGGGAGTGGGGACGCGCATGGCGAAACCGTCCAGTTTGCCCTTCATTTCGGGGATAACCAGACCCACGGCCTTGGCAGCACCAGAGGAGGTGGGGATGATTGAAACGGCGGCAGCACGGGCACGACGGAGGTCGCTGTGGGGCTGGTCGAGAATCTTCTGGTCGTTGGTGTAGCTGTGGATGGTGTTCATCAAACCACCCTTGATACCGAATTTGTCGTTGAGGACCTTGGCGACGGGGGCCAAGCAGTTGGTGGTGCAGCTGGCGTTGCTGACGAGCTGCATCTCTTTGGTCAGGACATTGTCGTTGACACCCATGACGACGGTGGCATCCACATCGTCAGCCTTGCCTGCGGGAACAGTGAGGATGACCTTCTTGGCGCCAGCGATGATGTGCTTCATCATCTGTTCGCGTTTTTTGAAGAGACCGGTGGATTCGACAACGATGTCGATACCGAGTTCTTTCCAAGGAAGGGCCTGCGGGTCGCGCTCTGCATAGATGCGGACCTTCTTGCCGTTCACAACGAGATATTCGCCTTCGGCGTGCACTTCACCGTCAAAATTGTCGTGGACAGAGTCGTATTTGAACAAATAAGCGAGGGTGTCTGCGCTGGTGAGGTCATTGACTGCTACGATGTCCAGCTCGGGATGAGCCAGCATAGCGCGGAAGGACATACGTCCAATACGGCCGAAACCGTTAATTGCAACTTTTGCCATAGTATATTGGTTTTAAAATGTTTATAAAATAACTTTGGGTTAAATTCATTTTACAAATATACATTTTTTTTTAATAATGATAAAAAAATAGTAATTTTGCACCCGTTTTTTAAGAAAAAAGATGACTAAAAAGACTAAAAAAACAAAGAAGAAAAAAGGGCTGAAAAGATGGAAACAGCTCGGCTTTGGAGGCAAGTTGTGGCGCGTAATATGGGTGACAATACTTGCCGTGTGGGGTTTCACAATTTTTCAAGTGGCGTTCTGTGCTGTCTTCAACCCTCCGCTCACCCCCCTCATGGTGCAGCGTTTTTTCGAACAGGTGTTTGATTCGGATCGCACCGTGCGCTTTGAGCGCGACTATGTATCCATCGACGACATTTCCCCCAACCTGGTAAACGCAGTAGTTGTGGCCGAAGACGGACTCTTTATGTACCATCACGGCTTCGATGTCAAGCAGTTGAAGCAGGCCTATAAGGAAAACCAGCGTGGACGTCGTGTGCGAGGTGGGAGCACCATCTCCATGCAGACGGCCAAAAACTGCTTCCTGCCCCACAAACGCAGCATGCTCCGCAAGGCCGCCGAGGCCTACTACACCTCGCTCATCGAGCTGGTTTGGGGCAAGAAACGCATCATGGAATGCTACCTCAACATCGTGGAGTTCGGCGATGGAATCTACGGCTGCGAAGCGGCCAGCCAGCACTATTTCGGCCATCCCGCGAGCAAACTCACCAAACGCGAAGCGGCCCTTCTCGCCGCCTCGCTTCCCGCACCCCTCAAACGCAACTCGGCACATCCTTCCCCTTACCACCGAGGCTATGCCTCCACCATACAAGGACGCATGTCCAAATACGGGCGTATCAACCTCGATGCCAAACGCGAAGACCTCAACAAGAAATATGTCAAACAGATGGATGAAGGCCTCTTCGACTTCGTCATCTGGATGATAGATCAGAAAAAGAAAGGCAAATAGGCCGTGTTGAGCGATTGGAGCCGATACATACGCGACTTTGAAACCTATCTCCGATTGGAGCGGAACCTCGCCGACAACTCGGTGCAGGCCTATCTCCGCGATGTGGGGCATCTGCGCAACTATGCCGAACCCTTGGGCCTCAATCCCGACCAGGTGACTCCCGACGACCTCAAAGAACTGCTCCGTCAAATGAACGAGATAGGGATAGCCGTGACCACCCAATGCCGCATCATCTCGGGGCTGAGGACGTTCTTCCGTATGCTGGTAATCAACGATGTGATGCCTGAAAACCCCGCCTCGCTCATCGAAATGCCCATGCGTCCGCAACACCTCCCCGATGTGCTCACCGATGAAGACATAGCCGCCATGCAGGCCACCCTCGACCTCAGTATGCCAGGTCAGGCTCGCAACAACGTCATCATCGAAATCCTCTACGGTTGCGGGCTCCGAGTCTCCGAACTGGTCAATCTCAAGCTCTCCAACGTCTACGAAGACGAGGAAATGCTGCAAATCATAGGCAAGGGAAACAAGGAACGGTGGGTACCCATTAATCCTCACGCGCTGAAGCTGTTGAAGGACTATATCTTCACCATTCGTAGCCATCAGCAACCCCGAGTAGGAGAGGAAAAGTATGTCTTTTTGAACCTCCGAGGGTGCCACCTCTCGCGAGTGGCGGTGTTCCAATTCATCAAAGAGGCCGTGGAAAAGGCTGGAATCCGCAAAAACGTTTCCCCTCACAGCTTGCGCCACAGCTTCGCCACCGAATTGGTGCAGAACGGTGCCGATATCAGGGCCGTACAGGTGATGCTCGGACACGAAGATCTCTCTACCACAGAAATATACACGCACCTCACTCGCCCATATCTTCGCAACACCATCCAAACCTACCACCCACATTACAAGAAGAATTAGTCCCCCTCTTTTCCCATGATGCTCCCATCGTTAACGATAAAAGAATCATGGGAGGATAATGAGAGTTCGTAATAGCAATCCCGTTTTTATGAAATATTACTTTGTGCATAAAAATGTGCAAAAATAAAACTAATATATTTGAGGAATTTTTCGTATATTTGCAAAAAGTTGTGCAGCCTTAGGGCGTATTGCAAAAGGTTGATATTCATCAAGGAGTGCGTATGATGTGATGATGAGCGCTATCTTGAAATCGGAATAAGGACTTTTGGGCTGCCTCAAATGGATTGCCTGTGCAACTGCGAAAATATATTTTTATAATTATTTTATCAAAACTATGAAGATCGAAGAATATATCGTCGCCCGTGTTGATGCCCTGCTTCACAATGGAGATGCCAAGATTGTCAAGCGTCTCGAAGGCGGCATGAGTAATTACACCTACGTCGTGGAAAGCGGCAACAAGAAGTACACCTATCGTGTCCCTGGCAAATTCGCCGAGAAGTTTGTGGACCGTGATGACGAGTGGGCCAACATTCAGGAGGTTGTCCGTCTGGGACTTAACAACGACACCGAGTATGTCGAAATCCGCTCGGGCGAGAAGCTCGCCGCATACGTGGAGGGCACTATTTTGTCCGAAACCGATGTGGTGTCCTTCAACGAGGCCTCGGTCAAGGCGCTGAAGAAAATCCATTCCAGCGACTTGAAATTCAAACCTTACGATGCTTTCAAGCGTTTGGATGATGATGAGCGCTATTGCCGTGAGACGGGCTTTTCTCACCCCCAGGCTTACATCGATTTGCGCAAGAAACTCGACCAGATGCACGAAGCTCACGCCCAAGTGCCCCAGGTGCCCTGCCATTGCGACTATCAGCCTACCAATCTTGTGGTTGACGGCGAGAAGTTCTATGTGCTCGACTGGGAGTTTGCCGGCATGAACGACCCGTTCTACGATATTGCCTGCTACGGTAATGCTGGATTCGACAAGGCCCTCTCGCTGTTCCGCACCTATCTGGGTCACGAGCCTCAGAAAGAGGAACTTCAGCGCCTTTACTTCCACCGTGCCTTCCAGTGCCTGCAATGGTACAATGTGGCCATCTTCAAGGACAGAGTGGGGTTGAGTAAGGACCTCAACATGGACTTCAACGCTGTGGCCGACATGTTCTTCGGTATGGCCAAAGACTTGATTGACAACTACGACAGACTTTAATCCCGACTCCCGATTTATGCCCGAGAATAAAAACATCATCGAAGAAGTAACCTCTGAGGACTACAAGTGGGGTTTTGTAACCGATATCGAAACCGACACTATCGGCAAAGGCCTCAACGAGGAGGTTGTGCGCCTCATTTCGAAGAAGAAAAACGAGCCCGAGTGGCTGCTCGACTTCCGCCTCAAGGCTTTCCACAAATGGCAAACCATGGAGGAGCCCAACTGGGGCCACCTCAAATACGAGAAACCTAACTATCAGGACATCATCTATTTTGCAGCCCCAAAGCAGCAAGAGAAAAAGAAGAGCCTCGACGAAGTGGACCCCGAACTTTTGGCCACTTTCGACAAGTTGGGTATCCCGCTGAGGGAACAAAAGGAGCTGGCCGGTGTGGCTTACGATGCCATCATGGACTCGGTTTCGGTCAAGACTACCTCGCAGAAAGTGCTTGAAGAACAAGGCATTCTGTTCTGCCCAATCAGCGAGGCTGTGCAAAAATATCCCGACTTGGTGAAGCAGTATCTCGGCTCCGTGGTGCCTATCGGCGACAATTTCTTTGCCGCACTTAATAGTGCCGTGTTCAGCGACGGCTCGTTCTGCTATATCCCCAAAGGGGTCCGCTGCCCCATAGAACTCTCCAGCTATTTCCGCATCAACGCCAAAGGCACAGGCCAGTTTGAGCGCACACTCATCATCGCCGACGAAGAGGCTTACGTGAGCTATATGGAAGGTTGCACGGCTCCGCAACGCGATGAGAACCAGCTCCATGCTGCCATCGTTGAGATTGTGGCGCTGAAGGATGCCGAGGTGAAATACAGCACCGTGCAGAACTGGTATCCGGGCGATAAGGACGGCAAAGGCGGCATCTACAACTTCGTTACCAAGCGAGGCATCTGCAAGGGCTCCCACTCAAAAATATCCTGGACACAGGTGGAGACGGGTAGTGCCGTGACATGGAAATATCCCAGCTGTATCCTGCAAGGCGACGATAGTACCGCCGAGTTCTACAGCGTGGCCGTGACCAACAATTATCAGCAGGCCGACACGGGCACCAAGATGATCCACATAGGCAAGAACACCCACAGCACCATCATGTCCAAGGGCATTAGTGCCGGACACAGCCAGAACAGCTATCGCGGCTTGGTGCAGATAAACAAGAGCGCCGAGAACGCCCGCAATTTCTCGCAATGCGACTCCCTCTTGCTGGGCGACACTTGTGGGGCACACACCTGGCCCTATATCAAGGCCAACAACAGCTCCGCCATCCTCGAGCACGAGGCCACTACCAGCAAGATTAGCGAAGACCAGCTCTTCTACTGCCAGCAGCGAGGCATCTCTCCCGAAAGTGCCGTGGGCCTCATCGTCAACGGCTATGCGAAAGATGTGCTCAAAAAACTGCCTATGGAGTTCGCCGTCGAGGCACAAAAACTCCTCAGCATCAGTTTGGAAGGCTCGGTAGGTTAAACCAAAGATTGAATCCGATGAAAAAGCTCTCCATGTCCGATTTGAACCGTATCTCGGTTGAAGAATTCAAGTCTGCCGGCAAACTTCCTTTGACGGTGGTGCTCGATAATGTGCGTAGCCAAAACAACATCGGGTCCGTCTTTCGCACAGGCGATGCTTTCCGCATCGAGAAACTCTGTCTTTGCGGCATCTGTTCCACACCCCCTCACCGCGACATCCACAAGACCGCCCTGGGGGCAGAGGATAGCGTGGAGTGGCAGTATTACGAAGAGACCTCCGACTGCTTGCGCGAATTGAAGGAGAAGGGTTATCGCATCTATGCCGTGGAGCAGGTGGACACAAGCATTATGTTGGACAAACTGCCAGAACTCTCTGCCGATAAGGGCGTTGCCGTGGTTTTCGGCAACGAAGTGGAGGGGGTGCAAGAGGATTTGCTGCCGTTGTGTGACGGCAGTTTGGAGATACCGCAGTTTGGCACCAAACATTCCCTCAACGTGAGCTGTGCTGCGGCCATTGTGTTGTGGGAACTCTTCAAACAATTGACTTTTAGCGACAAATAAAACCACCAGCCATGACCAATAAACGCAAGATTATCAACGACCCCGTTTACGATGGTTTTCTCACCATCGAGGATGACATCATCTTCGACGTCATCTCGCATCCCTACTTTCAGCGACAACGCCGCATCAAGCAGCTGGGCTTCACCAGTTTGGTCTACCCGGGTGCCATGCACACCCGTTTCAGCCACATGCTGGGTGCCCTCAATCTGATGAACCGTGCCCTGGATGTGTTGAAGGTGAAGGGCATAGAGATGACTTCCGACGAGGTGCTGGGTGCCCGTCTGGCTATTTTGCTCCACGATATCGGTCACGGCCCGTTCTCGCATACCTCTGAGTATATGCTCGCCGATATGCACCACGAGGCCTGCTCGCGTCTTTTCATGGAACGCCTCAACAACGAGTTCAAGGGCCGTCTCACCACGGCGATACGCATCTTCGAGGACTCCTATCCAAAACATTTCCTTCATCAGTTGGTTTCCAGCCAATTGGATATGGATCGCCTGGATTATCTGGGGCGCGACAGTTTCTTCACCGGTGTCAGCGAGGGCATCGTGGGCACAGATCGCATCATCAACATGCTCAATGTCAAGGACGATGAGCTCGTGGTGGATGAAAAAGGCATCTATTCGGTTGAAAAATTCATCATCTCTCGCCGACTCATGTATTGGCAGGTCTATCTCCACAAGGCCGTTGTGGCAGCCGACACCCTGTTGCTGGGCATCCTTCGTAGGGCGCGTGAACTGGCCTCGAGGGGTGTCTCGCTGGGCATCGAAGGACTTCCTTTGAACGACTTTTTGGTGCATCATTACACCGAGCAGGATTTTCATGAAAACCCAGAACTGCTTGACCGCTTTGCACTTATCGACGACAGCGATATCGACACAGCCGTCAAAGGGTGGATGTCCCATCCGGATATGATTCTGCGGGTGCTCTCCGAGCATTTGGTCAACCGCCACCTTTCCTCCATCAGGGTCTCCGAACGTCCCTTCGACCATGAGACTATCGACACGTTCCGCACCCAGGTGCAGTTGCTTTACAATATCGACCCTCGCGAAAGCGAATATTTCGTCAACACGGGCATACTTCGCAATCATGCCTACGACTACAATGATCAGGAAATCAAGGTGCTCTTCAAGGACGGCATCTGCCGAGACATCGGTGAGGCTTCCGACCAACTCGACCGTCATTTCTTGGAAAAACAGGTGACGAAATACTACATCTACTTCCCCAAAGAACTGAGACAATAATTATCAAAACCAATCACTATGAACGTCCATTTTATTGCTATCGGAGGAAGTGCCATGCACAATCTGGCCATCGCCCTTCACCTCAAAGGCTACCACGTTACGGGCTCTGATGACGAGATTTTCGACCCTGCCAAAAGTCGCCTGCAAAAATATGGCCTCCTGCCCGAGATCTACGGCTGGCACCCCGAGCGTATCACGAAGGATTTGGATGCTGTTGTGTTGGGTATGCATGCCCGTATCGACAACCCCGAACTGATTCGTGCTCAGGAGTTGGGCATCAAGATTTACAGCTATCCCGAATATCTCTACGAGCAGTCGAAGAACAAGACCCGCATCGTGATTGGTGGCAGCCACGGCAAAACTACCACTACCGCCATGATTCTGCATGTGTTGCAGCATTGCGGCATCGAGGCCGACTATATGGTGGGCGCTCAGCTCGAGGGCTTCGAGGTGATGGTGCGGCTCAGCGAGACGGCCAAGGTGATGGTGCTGGAGGGTGACGAGTATCTCACTTCGCCCATCGATCGCCGTCCCAAGTTCCACCTCTATCGCCCCAATGTGGCCATCATCACGGGCATCGAGTGGGACCATATCAATGTCTTCCCCACGTTTGAGATTTACAAAGACCAGTTTGCCCAATTTGTCAATCTTATTGAGCCTCAAGGCACTTTGATTTATTGCAACGATGATGTCGAGGTGCGCGATGTGGCTCTCCGCAACGCTCGCACCGATATCGACAAACGCCCCTACGACGTTCCTCAACACAAGGTTGTGGAGGGCATCACTTATCTCGAGCCCCAGGGTGTTCCTCTGCGTATCTTTGGCCGTCACAATCTCCTCAACCTCACAGCGGCTCGCTATGCTTGCAACTCTTTGGGTGTGAGCGACGAACAGTTTGACGAGGCGATACAGACCTTCGGTGGTGCCAGCAAACGCCTGGAGCTGGTCAAGAAGAGCGACACCTCGGCGGTGTATAAGGATTTTGCCCATGCTCCTTCCAAACTCCGCGCCACTATCTCGGCCATGAAGGATCAGTACCCCTCTCGCCACCTTGTCGCCTGCATGGAGCTGCACACTTTCAGCAGCCTCACAGCCGAGTTCCTCAAGCAGTATGCCGGCACTATGGATCGTGCCGACGAGGCTTTCGTGTACTACAGCCAGCATGCCTTGCAGCTGAAAAAACTTCCCAATCTCGACCCCGACCAGGTGCGCGATGCTTTCGCCAATGCCAAAGTCCGTGTGTTTACCGAATCTCAACTGTTGGTTGAAGAACTTAAACGCAAAACATGGGAAAACAGTAACTTGCTTATGATGTCGTCGGGCAATTTCGACGGCATCGATTTTAACAAATTAGCCGACCAAATTATTTAATATATGTCTTCATTTGAAATAGGCGACAAAGTAAAATTCCTCAACAGCATCGGTGGCGGAGTGGTCACAAAGATTGCTGGAGGTCTTGTGTATGTTCAGGACAGTACCGGTTTCGATATGCCCATGCAGCCCAACGAGCTCATCCGTATGGCCGACCAAACGGGTGTGGGCAAGGCTTTCAACCAAGAGATCGAGGTCCCCGTTTCCAAGCCGAAAAAAGGGGAGGAGTATCACGCCCCCACGCAGTACGAGTTGGAGGAGGAAAATCAGCGCCTCCGCATCCAGAATGCCAATCTGCAAGACCAGATTAAGCAGCTCAAGTCGCAGATACTTACACTCCAGAGGGCGCTGGCGAGGTTGTCGTAAAGACCCAAACATCAGCCCCAGCCCCTAGACCCAGACCCCCTCAATCCCCCTCGTAGGGGGAGGGTGGAATGGAATTATTAATTGTCAAGTCACAAGTCACAAGTCACGAGTCACTATTCACGAGTCACAAGTCACAAGTCACGAGTCACAAGTCACAAGTCACAAGTCACAATTCTCAATTCTCAATTTATATGTATACCAGTCGTCAAATACAGATAGGTAACCTCCCTCTCGGAGGGGGTGCCCCCATCAGGGTGCAATCCATGACCAATACCGACACGATGGACACCCAAGCCACCGTCGATCAAACCCTCCGTTTGGTGGAAGCTGGCTGTGAGATTGTCCGCATCACGGCTCCCGACATCAAAGCCGCCGAGAATCTTTACAACATCAAGAACGAACTCGCCAAACGCGGCTGCAGCGTCCCCCTGGTGGCAGACATCCACTTCAACCCCCTGGCCGCCGAAACGGCTGCCACCATCGTTGAGAAAGTGCGTGTAAACCCCGGCAACTACACCGACCGCAATACCGGCAAGACCCATTTCTCCGACCAGGAATACAACGACGAGCTCAAGCGGATAGGGGAGAAGATGTCGCGCCTCATCGAGATATGCAAGCAGCACCACACCGCCATGCGTATCGGCACCAACCACGGCTCCCTCAGCGAGCGCATCATGTCGCGCTACGGCAACACCCCCGAGGGCATGGCACAGAGCGCCATAGAGTTCGCGCAGGTGTGCCGCGAACAGGACTACCACCAGCTGGTGTTCTCCATGAAGGCCAGCAACGTCAAAGTCATGGTGCAGAGCACCCGCCTCTTTGTCCAAAAAATGCAGGCCCTCGGCATGGATTACCCCATCCACCTGGGTGTCACCGAAGCCGGCGACGCCATGCAGGCACGCTACAAGAGCGCCGCAGGCATCGGCGCCCTGCTCATCGACGGCATAGGCGACACCGTGCGTGTCTCCCTCACCGAAGACCCCGTCGAAGAGGTCCCCGTGGCTTACGACATCCTCCAATCCGTCGGCGCCCGCATCAGCCAGTGCGAATACATCGCCTGCCCCTCCTGTGGCCGCACCCAGTACGACATCCAGCAGGCCCTCCAGCAAATCAAAGCCCGCACACAGCACCTCAAAGGGGTGAAAATCGGCGTCATGGGTTGCATCGTCAACGGCCCCGGCGAGATGGCCGACGCCGACTATGGCTATGTGGGTCAAGGTGGTGGAAAAATAACCCTCTACAAAGGCAAAGAGGTTATGAAACGCAATATAGATCAGGCAGATGCCGTAGACGAACTGGTCAACCTCATCAAATCCAACGGCGATTGGATCGAGGCGTGAACACGGGTCGCGTTGTGTTAAATAATCTCTTATCACAAAAAAAATTTTTTGCATGTTGAAAATTTTTTAGTATCTTTGCATCTCGAAGTTTCTGACCTATGAGCGATTGGACCTACATATATCTCCTGCCGGCATTTGTGTGCATCTTTTGGCCTGTCATCACGTTCTTCCACAAGGAAAAAGCCAACAAGGCCCAAGTGCTCATGTGCCTCACCATGATCCTCCTCACGGTGGCCATCATGTCCTATATGGTGTGGTTCCGAGGCCGACAGAACGCCCTCTATGTCTACGACATTCTTTTCATGCTCTCTTCGGGCTTCTGTCCCCCCCTCTACTTCATGTTCGTCTGCGCCCTCACCAAGCCCAAAGGCATCACCCGCCGCAACAGGGCGGTCTTCCTCCCTGTCACCATCTATCTCTTTGCAATATTGGTCCTCACCACCATCCTGGGGGGCGACCAATACCAGTACTATTGCATCGAGACCCGCCTCTATGGTGTGCCCCTCTTCGACGATGCCAACTGGGCCAAAAACGCCCTCATCATCGTCAGCCACTACGGCTACCCCATCTTCCTTGCCATAGAAAGTATCACCATCATCGTTATCAGCGTATTTAAAATCCGACAGTTCCATATCCGCTTCAACAACTACTATGCCGACAAGATGGGCCGACCCAAACTCTCGCTCCGCCCCATCGTCGCCCTCTCCATCCTCGCCTTCCCCCTGGCCTCGGGCCTCATGTTCGTCTCTTATCAGGACCCCGACGCCTACAAATACCAGAGCATCGTGATAGCCTCCGCCGTGGCCGTGGTGGAATTCATGGTGGGACGCTACAATTTCCACCTCACCTACACCGCCGAGCAGCTGGCGCAGGAACAACGCGAAGAATTCATCCGTGCCGAGATTGCCGCAGGACGAGAAATAACCAACATCTAATCACCACGCCATGACCATCTACGCCATATTATACCTGATACCCGCTTTCGCAGGCTATTATTGGAGCTTCCGGCTGCTGTTCTGCAAAGAAAAAGTGATGAGCGCCCAGTGGATCCTCATGGGCGGCGTGTTCCTCACCTCCGTGGCGGCAACCCTCTACTCGACCTACTTCAACACCCACTTCCAAAAAGAACACATCCTCTGCTTCCTCTACACCTCCACCGCCGTCATCACTCCCCCCGTGTTCACCTTCGGCATCATCAACCTCAACCAGGGCCGGGGCGTACCGCTCCGCAACCGTCTGATATTCATCCCCAGCGTGCTCAACATCGTAAGCATCTTCCTCATCGGCACCCTGGGCGGACTCAAACGCTACCAGCGCTTCCTCGCCACAGCCGTCCACGGCGGCGACCTCTCCCTGCAGGGCGATTTCTGGTACGACGCTATGATCATCATCGGCTACTACGGCTTCCTCCTCACCCTCGTGCTCTCCGTCATCGGCATGATGGTCATCATCGCCCCCCGCATCAAAGAGTATATCGAAATGATGGAGAACAACTTCGCCACACCTCCCCGCAGCGTCCGCCGCCTCAACCGCATGATGGTCACCCTCGGCATCTTCGTCGTCATGGTGGCAGTCGTCGAAGGCGCGTTCCCCCTGCACAAAATGACCTCCGTCACCGTGGTCGTCATCATCGCCATCGTCCAATTCTTCATCCTCTACACCGTTGGCCGATGCGTCTACAACATCTCTTTTACCGCCGAACAACTGGCTCGTCATCAGCGCGATACTGAATACATCCGCGAGCAGTATCAAAAAATCTCCAAAACCGTCAGCAACGATTCGCTCGAGCACGTCTACGAATGTCTGCAGGAGTACATGGTGCAGGGCAAAGGCTTCCTCGACCCGCACGTCTCGGTGTTCAAGATCGCCAACCACTACCACATCGACCAGCACCTGATCGTCCGCGTCATCAACGAAGTGCTGGGCAGCTCCTTCTCCGAATACGTCAACTCCATGCGTATCGAGTACGCCATCGGACTTGTCCTCGAACGCAACGACGAAGGCAAGATGGCCTTTGAAGACAGCGAGGAAGAGGGCCGCTTCATCGACAACCTCGCCTACACCTGCGGCTACCCCTCCCGCGCCTCCTTCTACCTCGGCTTCAACCAAGTAATGGGCCGTTCCTTCACTGATTGGCTCAAAGAACTTTGATTGGTTATTGGAACAGTAATCAGAAATTATATAATACAACTCTTTTCGAGCAAAAGTGCCAAGCACTACTTCCACTGAAGTCAATACTAAAACCCCACACTGTGAGTGTGGGGTATATTTTTGATTGTTCTACTGTTTAAAAATCGGCAATAATTAAGTCTGTCGCGAATCCCCATCACTGTGTAATTACCAATTTCTTTGTAATCACACCCTTGCAAGTAATGATGTTTGCAAAGTAAAGTCCTGAAGGCAGTTCGGAGAGGTCTATGCCCGATCCGTTGTAACGATATTTGTGGCGCAAAGTGCCTTGGATATCGTATATTTCGACTTCGGCGGGAACGTTTATCCCTGTCAATGATATAATGCCCGTCGTAGGGTTGGGGAATATTTGGCAAGCCTCTTCAATTATCGTATTGACATTAATAATCACCGAAGTGTCTTGTGCCGAGGTGTCTTGAAACGTAGTGATTGAGGTGCTCGTATCCCAGATGCAGCCATATTGGTCATAAACAAATGCCCTCACGTGAAATGTTCCGAAAGTGTCAGGGGTGGAAAGCACGGCGGCACCCCATTCGTCAGTGTTTCGAACATGTAGACCTCTGTATACCCCATCACTGAAATCGGTGTCGTAGTTCGTGTCAGGTTGCCAAATCACCGAGTCTATATTCACATCGTAGGGTCCCGAATACGCCAACCTGTCCAAATCGCGTGGGTTCAAATCTATTGAGCAGTCAATAATCCATCCGTTATCTCCTTCAAAAAAGTCTCTTACTATTATCTTCCATTCTCCGTTCAAAGGACATCCTATCAAGTTGGCAAAACCCTCGTCTGGGGTGTAATAGTCGGTTCTCTTTTCATGATTGCTCGGATGGTGCGTTTTTTGAAGATTGGTATCTGTGTAGGTATCGTTGTTAGAATAATTATAATGGAAATGAGACGGGGTGGGAGGGTAGGTGACGTAGGCCGAATCCATTGGGCCAAAAGTCAAAAAGTTGGATGGATTGGATCTTGCGTTTGCTCTTGCGGGAGTCCCGTCAATTAGTGTATAGTTCTCGTTGCACGACCAGCAGTATTGCAATCCTATACCGTAGGGATTGTAGGTCGAATCGCAGCAGTGAGGGGACAAGTCGCAATGATTTGTCCATCCTAAATTCTTTGTGGGGTTATGGGGTTGGATGTTCCAGCGTGGAAATCCGTCCTCACTCGAATATTTTAGAATCGCTCGGCCTGCCGTTTCAGAAATCTGCCTATTGTATGAAGGACAGCGCAGCTCGATACGGATTTCATCCATGTAGGAATGTTCCATAGTTATACACACAGAACTTATATCGCTCTCAGACTTAATAGTGAGCTCGTCGCTGAATCCGTCGATTTCTATTATCTGCTCGGCATGGGGGCTGTAGCAATAAGGACCGTCGGGGATATATTTTCTGTTGCTGTTTTCTTTCGTGTATATGTATGGAAATAGGCTTGGGTATAGTTGCAGCGTGGCATTATCATCGGCGAATGAGGTCCGAGCGATACTTGAGTCGGTGTTGCTGATTTCAGGCAACTCGCTTATACTTCTTATTGGATTGCCCGAAATGCGCACTTGTATGTGCGCTGGCTCCTCCGAGGCATTCCCATTGGAATCAACTACAACCAAGCCTACATCGTAGGCATTAATCTTTGAGAAATAATCTATTCGTAACGAATTTTCCCCGTAGCCAATCAGCGTGTCTAATCCATTAATGGTCCATTTGAAAAAAGTAAGGCTGTCGTTCAAGTGCAGTATACCTGACGAATCTCGATATTCGCCATGCCCATGAAGTACGATGCCTTGACCATAGCAAAGACCTGCTATGTCAACAACACCGATGCTGTCCGAACCTCTCCATACCGTTTCTTGATGCAAGACCCCTTGCCCGATAATGGCCCCAGTCCGAACATCAACACGGTCGTATACCGAATCCACAACCGCTCCAATTGAATTGTTGTCTTGTGCCTTTGTGATACCACAAAAGCAGACAAATAGCCAAAGATATAAAAAATGCCTTTTCATAGTGATTTGTGTTTGCTTTGTATAATAGACTGCGAGCGGCTGTTTTGGTTACGATTTTTAACTATATTTAACGATTTTTAACATACTTAATGGCGTTTTTATGCAAAAATATGACAAATTCCTATATGATTTGAAAAAAATCATAGTGCAGGCTTTGTGTGTAAAGTCTGCACTATGTTGGTCAATATGCAACGCTGTGCCGATGGTGACGACCTTTGGGGTTGCTTTTGTAAGATTTATCTCTTCAAGAGAGTGATGATTCGGATGGCGAGGCTGAGGGTGATGGGGAGTATGGCGGTGTTGATTTGCTGGGGCAGCGGAGCTATGGTCATAATCATGGCTGCAAACAGCATGACGAGTTGCAGATACAAAATCCAGTGCGCACTACGTTTGTGCAGCAGCATTATGTAGATGAAGAAGGGCGAAGCCCACAAGATGTTGAGGTTGAACTCGGCGCAGTAGTGCGAGGTGCCGAACCACAGGAACATCACCACCAACGACACTATAGACACCAGTCCGAAGAGCAAGGTGTCGAACCAGCGGAGCTGCCAAGCCTTCCTCCACCCGATGATGGTGAGGCACAGCACGCCGATAAACACCACCCAGAATGTTAGCACCGGCGACACACTGCGGTTGAGCGGTGTGCGGGTCTCTTCCAGCAGTTGTTGTGCCGGTTCGGCGAGGGGCTGGTGGATGTCCGACACTGTGAGTGTGTCGAATTGGCGCATCATCTCGATGGGCGAGAACATATATTCGTAGTTGCTGCAACGGTGATCGCAGTGCAGACCCAGGGCTATGTCGACCCCGAGGCGCCACCATAGGAGGGTGCTTTCGGTGTTGCGGTAGAGAATGTTGCGGTACGAGATATTTGTGTCGGCGGTGGTTTCCGCGCTCAGGGTGCGGTGGCACAACGAGGTGTTCACCATGTCGCGCACACGGGTGGCACAGTTGTCGCGGAAAAAGTCGTAGAGGTAGTAGCGATACTGCGGCAGATAATTGTTCTCCAACGATACGAAAAGGTTGTTGACCTCTTGTGTGGAGAGGCGCAGACGTTGCTCCCACACCGCGCGACCTTCCCAGGAGTATTCGGCCATGAATCCCCCGAAACTCTCACGACTCAGACAGTAGTTCAGATTGCCGAGGGCGAAGGTCCAATAGAAGTGGGGAATGTCGAAATCGAAGGTGCCATAGTTGTAAACCACATCTAAACCAATGGTTGAATCGCACACTCGTATAGCGCTGTGTCCAAATGAGGTGTAGAACTCATCGCCAGGGCCGCAGGTGAGGATGCTTGCAAAGGCCGAGTCGGACAATCGGGTGGGGGAGAAGTCTTGCGCTTTCAAGGGCACTAAGGCTATCAGCAGGGCTGTGAGGATAAGGATTTTTTTCATCATGTATTGGTATTATTATGTATTATTAATTCTAAAAAATATAGTTCAATCCGAAGTTGATTCCCAAGGGGTATTTTTCCGTTGTGTTGTTGATGACTTTGGCTATCTCCACCCCGAGGACGAAATTGTTGTTCATGACAATCTTGCCGCCGATGCCCACAGCGGTGTAGAGGGTGGAATAAGCGTTGTGCAGATTTTGGTTGAAGGCTGCTTCCTGGGCCGAAAGTCGGAAAGGCTGGATGATGAGGCCGATGTCGAACAATGGGTTGACGGCGAGGTAGAAATGGCGTTTTATGGCGTCGAAGTCGACGATGCGTATACGCAGCTCGGTGTTGGCCCACAGGTATCCGTTGCCGCCCATGCGGTTGGCGGGGAGGCCGCGCAGGGTGTTCATGCCGCCCAGGCCTTCGCTGGAGGTCTGACGCATGTAGAGCACATTGATTCGGGGCAGGAAATAATAGGGCTGCTCTCCTGCCAGGAGGCTCTGGAAAGCTATCTGGTTGGCCAGCACCACACGTTTGCCCAAGGGGTGGTACTGGCAGATGTTTGCATTCAATTTGAGGTGGCTGTATCGTCCTCGTCCCAAGTCTGTGGATCCTGTGAGGAAGGCGTTTATCCAATAGCCTTTGGAGGGAACGACGGAATGGTTGCGGGTGTCGAACGATAGGCCTCCTTTGATTTCGAGGTGGTTGCCTCCGCCCAGTTCGTCGGTGCGTATGAGGCCGTAGTGGCGATAGTCGGCAAAACGCGAGTTGATGGCATTGTCGGCGTCGTCAACGATGTCCTCTTGGCGGAAAGACCACCAGGTGAGACCTCCTACCCATTCGAAGTGGCCTTTGATGTGTCCGATAAAAGTGGCGTCGATGTGGATCATCTGCCGCTTGCAATAGTAGTAATGTTCCCACATGTTGCCCGCGTTGTCGTAACGTTCCTGGACAAGAGGGTCGGCAAAGCCGTTGAACCCCCAAAAGGGATACAGCGGGTCGTATTGCCAGCTGGCGACGAGTGTCGTTTGGATGTTGGGAATAAGGTATTTTGAATCGTAGAGGAAGTAAACGAGTGTCTGCCCGAGGGTGTAGCGCGACACCTCGGGGCTGAAGAGGTGCCTGTATTCGGGAAAAGTGTTGATCGAGTCGCGGCCATAGCAATATATGTTGCCGTACACGCCATAGTGAAACCCGAGGTCGCTGTTGTAGCTCAGCGCGGGCAGTATGGCGAAATCCCAGCCCTCGACACGCTTTATGCTGTCTTGTGCCGAGACCCGTGCCTGTGAGCCCACAAGGTGCAGCAAGCAGAATAGGCAGATATATAGTATGCGCTTCTTCATTACATTAAGAATGAAAAATGAAAAGTGGGCGTGAGCCGAACCTTTCATTTTTCATATTCATGATTTATGAATTATGAATTACAAGCGAACATTCATAAATCATAATTCATAAATCATAATTTACAATTGCATTAAGCCAACTCGTGAATCACAAGGCCGGAGCGCAGTTTGGGCTCAAACCAAGTGGTCTTCGGGGGCATGATGTTGCCAGTGTCGGCAATGTCGATAATCTGCTTCATGCTCACGGGATAGAGGGCGAAAGCAACCTTCATCTCGCCGTTGTCGACGCGGCGTTTCAGTTCGCCGAGACCGCGGATACCGCCGACGAAGTCGATGCGCTTGTCGGTGCGGAGGTCCTTGATGCCGAGAATCTTGTCCAGAACATGGTCGGACAGGATCTTCACATCGAGCACGCCGATGGGGTCGTTGTCGTCATATTTGCCAGCCTTGGCGGTCATCTTGTACCAGTGGCCGTCGAGGTACATGCTGTGCTCGTGCAGTTTGGATGGAGTGTAGATATCGGTGCCCATGTCTTCCACGGTGTAAGCATCGTTCAGGGCATTGAGGAACTGCTCCTTGCTGAGGCCGTTGAGGTCCTTCACAACGCGGTTGTAGTCGATAACGTTCAGTTGGTTGTCGGGGAAGATGACGGTCATGAAGTAGTTGTACTCCTCCTTGCCAAGTCGGAGGCCAAGCGGACTTAGGAAGACAATAAACTTTTACAACTCCTTGGGG
>JAZUFY010000040.1:0-2922 GCA_045640925.1 Bacteroidales bacterium | reverse complement strand
CCGAACATGGGCAGGTAGCTCTCAAGGCCGCCCACAACATCGGCCAAAATGCTGTAGTGTGTGCAGGCATCGTTTTTGGCAAAACTGACGGTGAAGGTGGTTGTGGTGATGGAGTCGATGGTGATATCGACCTGCGGGGTGTTCTGTGCCTGAAGGGCAAAGCTGCAAGAGAGCAGCAAGGCGAGGAGGATTGCGGAAAGGTTTTTCATGATTAATGTTGTTTTTGGTGACTGGTGACTAGTGATTAGTGACTGGGAGGACGGTAGCCGCCGAATCACAAGTCACATTAATTATTATTGAGTGTTCGTGATATTTTGTCGATATTGAGGCTTCGGGCGCTGGCGTCGAAGATTTGCTTGTAAATGCCGCCCTGTTGATATACCTCGTCGGGGGTGCCGCTTTGCTCCACATGGCCGTTTTGGAGGGCGAAGATTTCGTCGGCATCGATGATTTGCGAAAGGCTGTGCGAGATGATGATGACCGTGCGGCCCTGTTTGATGGCGTCGAGGCTGTTCTTGATCTGCTCGGTGGCCACAGCGTCGAGTGATGCCGTGGGTTCGTCGAGGAAGATGATGGGTGGGTTTTTGATGAACATGCGGGCGATGGCTATACGCTGCTGCTGGCCTCCGCTGAGGAGGGTGGCCTTGGTGTCGAAACCGTTGGGGAGTTCGACGATTTGGTCGTAGATATAGGCTTGGCGAGCCGCTTCAAGCACCTGCTCGTGGGTGGCATCGGGGTTGCCGTATTTGATGTTCTCCTCAATGGATCCGTCAAAGATATGGTTCTTCTGAAGCACAAGGCCGATATTGTCGCGCAGGTACTGCGTGTCCCAGTCATGGAGGTCAACCCCGTCGAGGGTGATGCTGCCCGAACTGGGGGCATAGAATTTGTCGAGGAGGTTGATGATGGTGCTTTTGCCGGCACCCGAGAGGCCCACAAAGGCGGTGATTTTGCCTGCCTTGACCTCCATGTTGATGTCGTGGAGGGCATGGTTGCCGTTGGGGTAGGTGAACTCCACATTCTTGAGGCCGAAATTGCCCAACACTTTCTCGGGGCGGTAGGTGCCGGTGTGCTCCACCTCTTTGTCGGCGTGGAGGATGTCGAAGAACCCTTCGGCATAGATGAGGGCGTCGTTCATGTCGTCGTAGATGCGGTGAAGCTGACGTATGGGCGCCGAAACGTTGGAGAAGAGCATGACGTGGTACATGATTTTACCGATCGACATGCCCGGATAGTCGGTGAGGACGAGGTAGGCGGTGAGGATGATGATGAGCACGGTGCCTATCTGCTCGGTGAAACTCTTAAGGCCGTCGAAGAGAAAACTCAGCTTGCGTGTCTGCATTTGGTTGTCGGTGAGACGGTTTTGAAGGTCGAGCTGCTTGTTGCCCTCAATTCGCTCGCGGTTGAAAGATTTGATGACGGTGATGCTCTCGATGATGTTCATGATGCCGTTCGACTTGGCCTCGCGGTTGGCTCTCATATCACGACGCCAGCCTTGCAGTTTCTTTGCCTGGCGGTAGGTGATATAGAAATAGATGGGCACGATGCAGGTGGCCACAAGTCCCACATACACATTGGCGGCATACATGAGTATGAGTGCCAGAATGGCGCTCGTGCCGAGGGGCAGGATGTCGATGAAGAAGTTTTTGACCGTGTTGGAGAGGCTCTCCACGCCTCGGTCGATACGGGTTTGGAGTTTGCCCGGCTCGTTGCCCGACTGGGTGAAGAAGGCCACACGGAAGGTGAGCATCCGCTCGATGATGGATTGAGCCAGGTCGCGCGAGACGAGGATACGCATCCGCTCGCCGTAATAGCGTTGGGCGAAGGTGATGAAGGCGGACAACACTTCTTTGGAAAGCAGCACGACGGTAATGACCACAAGGATACGCACCGCCTTGCTCCATATAAAGTTGTCGGCATGAAGCAGGGCGTTGATGGCATCAACGGTGCGGTCGAGCACCACGGCATTGACCTGTGCCGTGAGCGACCCGATCAGGGTCATCACAAGTGTGAGCACCACAAGCCAGCGATAGGGTTTTACAAATGGTGCTATATTTTTGAAGAGTTGCTTGAGCGACATGGCTAAGATAATTTTTTGCAAAGGTACGAATTTTTTTTTGAATTAATAATTAAGAATTAGGTACTGTTTGAAAAATAAGTTGTAACAACGAAAATTCGTAATTCCCAATCCCACGATGCCCATAAACAAATAATAAGCCTCCCCCCACCGTTCAATATACCTCCAAATGGCCAAGATTTAACCAAGGATTGACCAAGGTATGACCTAGGACTGACCTTGGCGTAATACCTAGGTCATACCTAGGTCAGTCCTTGGTCATACCTAGGTCATACCTTGGTCACTTGTTCGGATCTTCGACCCAACTTAAACCCCTCACAAATGAAAAACGGCTCCCTACCCCAAATAATTCTCAATTCAAAAGTGGTTCCCGCACCAATTCTCAATTTTCAATTTTCAATTAAAATGTGATTGGGCAATTTTCTCGGAAGAAGTGCGTTATTAGTGTAACTCGTGACTGGTGACTCGTGACTGGGAGGGCGGCAGCCACCTAATCACAAGTCACCAATCACCAGTCACAAAAAAATTACATTATGAAAAGAAAGATTGTACTGCTTTTGTTTTTGAATTTGATGTTATGTATGGCGGCTTGCGGGCAGCAGGAACAGCCTGCCGAAATGCAAACCGATGCCGATACCGAACTTGTGCTGGACGATGAACAGGTGCGCAAAGATATTGGCGAGATGCTCTTGGTGGGTTTCCGAGGCACGGCTATCGACAGCCAGAGCCACATTGTGCGCGATATTAAGCAGTATCATGTGGGTAGTGTGATTCTTTTCGAATACGATGCCCCCACGGGTGGGCGCCATCGCAATGTCTCGTCGCCGAGTCAGTTGAAAAAACTT
>JAZUFY010000039.1:0-6668 GCA_045640925.1 Bacteroidales bacterium | reverse complement strand
TTGGCCTCCAGGTTGGTCATAATTTCGTTTACTTTCATGATATTGAATGTTTTGTATTAAACAATGATATTTTTTTGTGATAACAAATGTACGACTATTATTTGATTAAAAAAAATTTTTTTTGAAAAAAGTTGATGAAGTACTGATATTTTGCATTTTTTGATGTCCCAATGTTCGTTTGTTTTTGCGGCTTCCTCATGTTCACTATTCGCATTTTTAGAAATAGCAGGTTTCGACGAAGTGCCTTAATCGTGGCTTCACATAGTCGCGTTCTTCGAGGTGGGCCATGTGGGCCACATTATCCAATATGAGTATTTCGGCATGGCGCGCGACCATAGCCTGCGACACTCCCAACTCGAGCGGAATACGGGTATCGTTCTTGCCATATACGAACAAGACGGGCACTTCGAGTTTCTGGAGGACGTGGATGCGGGAAGGACGGCAAGCCATGCCCCTCTGTGCGGCGATGATACTCTCTGTCTTGGTTTCGAGACACTGGTCTTGGAGGTCTTTTATCTCTTGCGCCATAGTGATGCGGCGACTGTTGTCAAAGAGCGGAGGAACAAAGCCTACGATGTAGCCTGCTCGGTTGTTTGTCACTTGTTCGCAGGTGGCCATGCGGCGTTCAATGATGGCCTCAGTGTCGGCCAAGGCGTGGGAGTGTATCAGCCCCAGACCTCGCAGATGATGGGGGTATGCGTCAGCGTATGCCAAAGCAACATATCCGCCCATCGAATGACCCACCATCACACACTGCTCCACCATGGCATCGCTCAACACCGCCCTCACGGCTCGGGCCATGAAGTCCATATCGTGAACATCGTGGAAACATTCGCTGTAGCCGTGGCCAGGCAGGTCGATGGATATGACTCGCATGTAACGCATGTAGGTGAGGATGTACGAACTCCAGACGTCCAAGTTCTGCAAATAGCCATGCAGCAGCACCAAGGTCGAAGTGTGTTCCCGACCTTCGTCGCGATAGTGCAACGTATGACCCTCAAAAACAAGCGTTTTATGCTGTTCCATTGGCTATTTTTCTATATTATTCCAAAAAGCAAAATTACTAATTTTTTTTAGAATAACAAAATTTTTTTTTGTAATTGGCAATTTGTGATTTGGAAGGCACGGCCTTCCCCGTCACTATTCACTAATCACTACCGCTATTTCTGCGGGGGCTGAGCCATTCTTGTAGTTGACGTTTCCGTAGGACGAGATGCTTACTCGGTCGGACGCAACTCCCGCCTCTACCATAGCATTGCGGATGGCCAGGGCACGTCCGACGGAGAGGTTGTAACATTGTTTGTCGTCATTGCCTTTGACCTGGACGATGAATTCCACTTTGCTCGAGGGATTCCGCATCATGAACTGGGCGAGGTTGGAGAGTTCTTTCTCGGCAAGGGGGAGGAGGTTCGAGGTACCGACAACAAACCGCACGGCTTCAATCGGCAGCGGTTCTTTCATTTCCACCATCTTGGCGAGGGTGAAGCCTTGAACTGCGTATGTATGGTTACGGACAGAGGTGAGGGTGTCGTTGATGACCAGCATAGGAATGTAGGTATCGTCGGCTGAGACATTGACGACATAGCGTTTGCCACGGCAAAGTTGGAGCGACACTACAGCGACGGTACTGCGGCCTTGGTAGGTCTCTACTACCTCCTGGCGGCTCATATCGGCCACCTCTATGAGTTGCACGGCTCCCGCAAGATCCTGCAGGGAGAGTTTGGCCTCATGGTAGCAGCTGGCGGTATCGTGCTGCGAGGCGATTCGGAGGCAGTTGGTCTCCCCTCCTTGCGACGATTGCGATGTTATCAGTAGTTTTGTCTCTCGATCGGCGAAGGCTATGGAAGATTCGTCAAAAGCACCGTTGGCTGCTTTGCCAAGGTTGACGGGCTTTGTCCAATGTGTCCAGTCCTCAATATCGTCGCGCGACACCTGATAGACATCGCCATAGCCGAGGCCGCCATGAGCATCGCTAACGAAGTAAAGGGTACGCATGTTGCGGCTCAAAATGGGACTACGTTCGCAGTAGGCGCTGTTGACTCCATAACCGAGGTTTACCGCATCACCCCAACCCAGGGCGGTACGGGGGATGTAGTAGATATCGGTAGCCAGGGCGGTATCGCCATGAAATTGGCACCCAGAGGTCTGAAAATTCTGTCCACCTTTACGGTCTGATGCCAAAAGGATGCCTGTGCCATCATCCAGCATAAAGGCATCGGTTTCGTAGGCGGGAGTATTGACGGGCGAAGGGAGCCGCTCGACTATACGCCAAAGGGTGTCGTTGACCACGTAGGCCACCCAGATGTCGCCATCGATGCCTAAAAGTACCCTGTTGCCTCCATGGAAGAAGTTGTATGCCACCACGGGGCCTGCCGCTCCTTCCACCTTCACCTTGCCCGCAGGTTTCCAACTGCGGTACTTTTTTATAGTGGTTTCACGGGCGTAGAAGATGCCTGGCCGCTCGGCACTCGTGCTGGTGTAATACAGCAGCGGACTTTGCTGACGGGCTATCACATGGGACATATCGCCTGCGGAGAAAAGGGGCTCTCGGCGCAAGGCTTCTTTTTGCGATAACAGGGCGGAGAGTTCGTTGTATTCTTCTGCCGCCTCATTCTCGAAACATATCTCAAAGTCCTGCAACCGTTTTTTTGCCCCAGCCCAGTCTTTGCGGGCTATCTGGTGCTGCAGAATGCGTTGCAAGGCGACGAAGGCGATTTTTTTGCCGGTGAGTTTGTATATGTTCGAGGCCATGACCTGATAGTCGGCTTCGACAAAGGGTTTGTTCAATACGAAAGAGTCGATGGAGGCACCCCGTTTCAAGTCGTTCTCGATAGTGAGGCGATAAGGGTATTCGGGGTTCTCGGCGGCAAAGTTGGCTATCGGCTGACGATTGCCTTCGGCTGAATGCCAACTATAATACAATTTATATATTTGCGAATATTCGGGGTCGAGTGGGAAGCGGGCAAGGTATATTCTTGCCGCCTCTACGTTGTGGTCTTCGGTTATCATGGCCCGCAGCCGTACCATGGCACTGTCGGCAAAGGGCTTATCGTCGTTGGCTTCGGCATAGTCGGCAAAATCGGCAGGGGTAGCGAGGGTGAAAAACTCGGCTGTACCAAGTTCGTCAATACGCGAGAGGGCCTTGAGGTAGTCGTCGCCTTGAGGATAACGCTCGAGATATACCGCAAAGGCGTTGATAGTGTTGATGCGACAAGCCTCAGCGTAAGCCATACGGCTTTTTTGACGCATGGCGGCATGTTGCATGGCTGGACTTTCAGGATAGGCTCCTGCGGCAATCTCAACGGCTGCCTCGGTCTCGAAAGCGGAATAATAACTCGGTGCCAAGCGCGCCAAAGCGGCATCAGCCGAGTCGGCGAGGGTGAAACCCTTGTAGCGAACAAGAAAGTCGTAATAGGCTTCAATAGTGTTCTCGCCACATGCCTTATTGTAGGCCACTACCTGCAAACGGCTCTGCAACTGTTTGACAATGTCGGTTCGGTGGCTGAAGGTATTGGAATATACCGCCAACTCGGATTCCTCCATCCTCGTGAGGTTGGTCCTGACATATTGCAGGGCGGCATCTTCTATCGCTTTCTTTTGCTGGCGGATGGTGATGATGGTGATTTTCTTGCGGATGAGTTTCTTCACCACGCCGTACATCTCGTCGTCATCCAGATATTTCACAAACAGCGTTTCGGCCTTGCAGATATAGTTATAGGCCTGCGGGAGACTGTATTGAGGATTGTCGGGCTGTGCATAGAACGTCGACAATTCCACCAAATTGGCAATATTGGATGGGTCTTTGGCATACTCCGAAAAAAGTACTGCACACTGCGCCTGATAGTTGACAATCCCCTGGGCGCCACAATAGCGTATGCCAAAAAAGACGAAGACGAAAACAAAGACAAAGACTTTTCTCATATTATTTGTGACTTGTGATTAGTGAATTGTGAGTAGTGACTTGTAATTTGGTGGCTCCCGCCCTTCCCTGTCACTATTCACAAGTCACCAATCACTATTAAAACGAAATACTATTCAATATTTCCACAAATTCCGCTTCCGCATCGGGATAGGTGTCGCGGGTGGTTTCGAGGCGGAACTCCACGATGGTGTTCTTTTCTTTGAAATAGACCATCATAAACTGGTAGTCTTTGCCGTCACGGGTGTTGGTGTAGGCTCCCACATAGCCCAAACCGCCCGACTTGGGAAGCCCAGGGCCGCTCACATAGTCGTCCATCGACTGATAGGGCTGGCTGTTGTAACGTTCAAAGGCGTAGTCGAACACCGTTCCCGAGTAGTTTTTCCGCACCACTATCTTGAGGAAGGGCAATGTGGAGTCGCCTTCCTCGCTCACTCTGGGTGTTTGCGAACAATACAGATAACTATTCGTCCCATCTTCAATCTGGCTCGTGTTCAGATATTTCCAGTCGCTCGGAAGATTGAAGGCCACCTTTGTGCCTGGAATAGCAACCTGCGCATGGCTTGTGCCCGCAAAGCACACCAGCAACATCATGCCGACGAGTATGTTCAATCTGTTCAAAGCCCTTGTGAATTGTTTTCTATGCATAATCTTCTAATTATTAATCATTCTATGTGGGAGCAATAGCCACACTCACTATTCTATATTATAACTCTTTATCAGTTTCTGCGTCAGTTGCTTGGTGCCATACTCTTCGACTATCAGGTTGTAGGCGTTTCTGCCCACCTCGGTGCAAAAGTCGGGATTTTCCACACAGCGGCGTATCTGCTTCACAAACTGCTCGGGAGTGTCGGCAATAAGCAGGTCCTTACCATCGGTGTAGCTTATTCCCTCGGCTCCGATAGTGGTGGAAATCACCGTCTTGCTTGCCGACATGGCTTCGATTATCTTCACCCTTATACCGCTGCCGCTGAGCAAAGGCACTATGTTGATTTGCTTGGAACCAATGAAATACATCGCATCAGGCACCTCCCCCACTACCGACACTCCCTCCATCTGCAAATGCATCAACTCCTCAGGCATACGTCTTCCCGCAAGATACAGGTGCACCTGTGGCAACTCTTTGTGTACCAAGGGCCACACTGCATCTAAAAACCATTTCACCCCCTCCAAGTTCGGCATCCAATCCATCGACCCCAAGTGGAACAGCGAGCAGGGCTCTTCCTGCACATGCTCCAAAGGCTCGGGATTGACGCTGAAAGGTATGGCGCTGATGGGTTTGCGGCAGCCGTTCTTGCGGAAAAACTCGGCATCGGTGTCGGTGATGCACACCACGCTGTCGTAGTCGTTGATATGTTCGCGTTCGTAAGCCCCGAGGGTCAGCGAGAGGTGTTTCAGATACCAACGTTTGAGCGGGTTCTTCTCGCTTTGTGCCACCCGTTTCCATATCAGGTGTTCCACATTGTGGGCCCGCAGCACCACCTTGGCCTTGCTGTATTTGCGCACTATCGGCACATACGGCGTGAGGAACACGCTCTCTATGTGCACCACATCATACTCCTCCTCCTGCAAAACGGAAGCCAATTTGGCGGCAAAGTCTTTGCTGATAAAGCGTTTCACATGATACGACTCGCCACAAAGCATCGCCACAGCAGCATCCAGCACATGGATGCCCAAATCCACATACACCGCCTCAAAACGGGTCGCCTGAAGGTATTCCTCGGTCATCTTGTCCTTGCGGACAGGGTGTTTGTCGCTGCATACCGAAAGCACACGAACCTCACAATCAGCCGCCAACAATCCCTGGGTGATGCTGTCCATGGCCAAAGTTCCCCCATCTACTGGAGGATATGGCGGCTTGTTGCAAAGTTGCAATACTTTCATAATGCTTTATTCTGTAGGCAGTTGTTTGAAACCTTTGCCCATGATTTCGGAGCTGTCGATAACATTGACAAAAGCCATGGGGTCGAGCAGACGCAGGTTGGAGCGCAACTTAACGAAGTCGGCACGTTCCATGGTGACATATATCATCTTGCGTTCCACGCCGTTGTAAAGGCCTTCCACCGTGATGCAGGTGCCGCCACGTTTCAAATCGTTGAGGATATACTGGCGAACCTCCTCCATCTTGTCGGTAACGATGAAGGCGGTCTTGTAGCTCTTGGTGCCGTCCACCACGAGGTCAATAACCTTGCTCTCTATATAGATCAGTATGATGGAATAGATAGGCAGACGAATATCGCCGAAAGCGATAAGGGTGGTCAGCGTGATGCAGCTGTCCACAATCAGCACCAGCGTACCCAACGAAATCTTGGTGTACTTGTGCAGAATCATGGAGATGATATCGCTGCCGCCCGAGGTGGCACCCGAACGGAAAATCATGCCGATAGCCACACCATAGATGAGGCCAGCCACAACAGTGTTCAAGAAATAGTCAGGCATAAACCAACCCCCGTGATTGGGAATCTCCACCATGGCGAGACCCTCGATAGGAACATTCAATATCTCGCCGTCATGAATCACCGGATTGTAGCCCCACAGCGACTCCAGCACAAAGGTGAACGCAAAAATCAGGAGCGTGGAAACCACCGTCTTCACACCGAACTTGGGCCCCAAGATGATGGTGCCGATAATCAGCAGGGGGATATCCATACAGATGGCATAAAACGAAATCTTCCACGGCCAAACGGTGTTCAACACGTTCGACAAACCGTATGTTCCGCCAGGAGCCATAAGGTAAGGATTCACAAAC
>JAZUFY010000038.1:0-8387 GCA_045640925.1 Bacteroidales bacterium | reverse complement strand
CCCGAAGAGCAGCTGCGCAAGGCCGCCAAGAGCGCTGTGTGCAAAATCAACATCGACAGCGACAGCCGCTTGGCTATGACCGCCGCCATCCGCAAGACTTTGGCCGAGAAACCTGCCGAGTTTGACCCCCGCAAGTATCTGAAGCCCGCCCGCGAGAGCATGAAGAAGTTGTATATCCACAAGATTGTCAACGTCCTCGGCTCCAACGACAAGCTGCTGAACTAATTCCCTTTCGGAAAGCAAGAAGTTGAAGAAGCATCGCTGGCTTCTTCAACTTCTTTAATTTAATTTCTCAACAACATCAAAGCATCAGACTTGAAAGTATGAAAAAAAGGTTTCTCTTCATCCTCGTCATCTTGTCGCTGTCATTCGTTTCGCAGGCTCAGGTGACAATCTCCGATATTCCATTGTCGGATGATTTTAATACGTATAGTGTCGCAAGGACCACTGTAGTGGGCGAAGTAGTGGGCGAATTTGACAACGAGGTGGTCACCGTGGTGCATCCAGAAAATGCTATGGGCATCAGCAAAGACTTTGAAGTGCAGACCATCGGCAAGAACGGAGAGATGCACAGCGTGCGGCTGAAAGGCACCAGGCAAGATGGGCTGGTTGCTGCCACTATCACAGATGACATCTTGCACATGCTCTTGGCCAAAATCACCAGGAGTCAGTTTACGGTGAGCAGAGTGTCGGTCTCATTGTTAGATATGGAGGTGATCACCCCTTTCACCCCTGTCTACAGTGAGAAAACAGAGGTGACCGACACAGCCTTTTATTGGGTCGGCAAGTCGCCTGACGGTGATTTTGTCGGACTGGTTTGCGGAGCCTTTCACAAATCACCTGAGGGCTTTCAAGGTTATGCGATGATGTTCAACAATGACCTTGACACACTTTGGACAAGGAAATACACGCGGGGTAATCCCAAAGATCTGAAGGTCGACAACGAAGGAGAAATGCTTGTCATGTCCTATAAAACAGACTTTGAGACAGGCCGCACTAATTTCCGTTTCGGCGTGTTTGACGAGGAAGGGGTGGAGGAGCAGGAGGCACAACTTGACGATGGCAACCTGCTCACTGTCAAAATGCTGAACTATATTAATGGCAAGTTCGTCCTTATGGGGCTCCCGCTCAGTCATCAAGATAAATATGGCAATATGCACTACGCCGCCATAAGTGGCTTGGTCTACGACATGGATAAGCAATTACTGACGCAGTCCTTGCATTTCTTTACTAAAGATGAGGCGAATGTGTTGGAAAATAGAAGTTTGGATTATCCCCGTGAAGGCAGGATTGTCGCCAACAACTTACAGCCAATGAGCACAACTGCCACCGTTTACGGAGGAGCCGTTGCTTTGGCCCGCTTATATTTCGATGTCCGTGGGATGTCGACCCCGTCTTTTTATTTCTACACCACTGGCGCGCTGGTGGCAGCTATTGACACTAACGGTGACTTCTTGTGGTGTAGACCTTTTCGCAACTATGTGACAACGAAAAGCACCAGACAATATATGCGCTACGGTCTCTGTGCTCAGGGAGACAATGTGTGTCTGTTGCTTAGTGAGAACTCTGAGAGTGGTTCGGCTTACGACATTTCCACTCCGGCCCCCGTGAAAGTACTCGGTGCTTTCAAAGTCCGCACCGCAGTTTATACCATCACCCCCCAAGGCGAGGTGAGTAAGGACTTGTTTGGAGAAGTCACCAAGCAGCGGGTGACAACCGATCTGATGCCTGATGGCAAGGGCAACTATTGGTTTCTTACTTCGTTAGAGAAACAGGCCTCAATCCACAAACTCAACACTTCGATAGGCAGATGAGACGGACGCTCATCATCTTGATATTGATAGGAGTGCTGGCCGTGCCAATGTATGGTCAGAGGCCTCGTTTCGATGGATTGAAATCGGAAGGCCCCATTCCGGCAGACTTGAAGTTGAGTCTGGACGAATTGTACAACCAGGACAAGCAGCGGGTGCGCGACTACAACGACGGCAAACTGGCTAACCGCGACAATGTGCTGGCAGCCTCGTATCAGGTAAACCAACTTATGGCCGGAGGCCGCATCCTCTACGGTGACCCTGTCACCAGAATGGTGGAACGCATCGCCGACACACTGCTCAAAGACTATCCCGATCTGCGCAGAGAACTGCGTTTCTACACCGTCAAGTCGCCCGAAGTGAACGCCTTTGCCACAGGCCAGGGCATGATATTTGTCAATATCGGTTTGGTGGCCCAGGTGGAAGATGAGGCGCAACTGGCCTTCATCATCGGACACGAAATTATCCACTACTACAAGAAACACAATATAGAGGCTCTTTCCCGCAAGAAAAGTAAATCTGGTCGGGGTGTGGAGGAAGAGCAGCTGCGCAACTTTCTGAAATACCACAACCGCTCGCACCAGATGGAGAACGAAGCTGACTCGCTGGGACTGATTCTGTTCTATATTGACAGCCCGTATGACAAGTCGGTGTGCGACGGAGTCTTCGATGTGCTGCAATACGGCTACCTGCCTTTTGATGAAATATCCTTTGACACCAACTATTTCTCCACCCCCTACTACCATCTGCCTTCGGGCAGATATCTGTCAGAAGTGGCTCCCATCACGGCCCGCGACGACTATGATGACTCCAAGAGCAGCCATCCCAACCTGCAAAAACGTCGCGACAGAACCGCCAATGTGCTTTGCAACTATAAGGGAGGGGAAAAATTCGTCACGATCACACGCGAGGAGTTCGCCGAGGTGCAGCGGTTGGCTCGGTTCGAGTGTATCCGGCAGAACCTTATTTTCGCCGACTATGTCCGTGCTTTCTACGATGCCAACCTCCTCTGTCGCCACTATCCCGACGATCCGTTCCTGGCCGAAGCCAAGGCCCAGGCGCTTTACGCCCTTTCCAAGTACCGCACCTATACAAACACTAATATAGCCGTGGGAGACTACAGGGAGTATGAGGGCGAAATTCAGCAGGCGTACTACCTCTTCTCGCACCTCAAAGGCGACGAGATGTCCATGATGGCGCTGCGCGAGGTGTGGAGCGCCCATCTCAAATACCCGCAGTCCCCCCGTCTGGTGGAGATGGCCGAAGACCTCGCAGTCGATCTGAATCAGAAACATGGCCTCTCACGTGCCGCCTTTGCGGCAGTGTACGACACCGCCACCGTGGCGGTAGACACCGCCCAGCAGAGTGCCAAAAACCAGAAATACGAACGCATCAAGCAGAAACGGCGCAACCAACAGACTGCCGAAACACGGCGTTTTGTGTTCACCGATTTCATGATGCAGGACGAAAGTTTTGGCGAGATGTTACATCGTGCAGCGGAACGTCACCCTCAGGATTCTGTCGCTGGCATTACTCCCCGCAAGAACGTCTTCCTCTACAGCCCAGCCTACTATGTGGTGGACAAGAATGATGGCGACATCAAGTACCGCAAATCCGACCGACTTGAAAACGAACTGACCGGACAACTCGCCTCTGTGATGGCGGCAAAAGGCTTGGGTACGGTCGAACTCACCGACAAAAGTCTGCGTGGTCGCAGCAGTGCCGAGGAGTACAACGAATATGTGGCTTTTAACGAATGGTGCAACGAGTTTTGGCAGACAAAGGGCGACTACGGCATGAGCCTCTTCACACAAACCGACATGAACGGGCTGATGGATAAATATGATGCCAACTTGCTTGACCTTTCGCTGGTGCTCAATGCCGAATATTATGGCAGCGAACATACTATGTTCCACCTGATTAGCGGACTGGTGTTGCTTCCTACGTTGCCAGTCCAACTGTACAGGGTCTTGGCCAGACGCGAGCGTACCAACGTTACCACCCTGATAGTCGACACCGAGCATGGCCGACTGCTGAACAAACAGAGTTACGACGTGGCACTCCGCGACTCGAAGGCGGTGGTGAAGCAGGTGGTGTACGACAACTTGAATCAGTCCATGACCAAAGTCGAGAAAAAGGAAAACGCTCCGGTGTCGGGCTATATGGGCCGCCGCTTCGCCTTCAGCGTCGATGGTGTCCTCACGCTGAACCGGCAAGGGCTTTTCAGCGACGGCGATTTCCAATTCTTCGGATTGTCCGAATCGGCCTTCGTGCGTCCTGCCCTCCGCTTCAATGCAGAGTATGTTTTGGCGGCCAACCAGTCGTTGGCACTGAGTTACCGCCGCAACCGTGTGAGTACCTTACAGGACTGCTTCGTGGGTATGAAGACGGACTATTACGGCGAGCCCTATGCGGACTATGCCGTCTGCAGATTGGGGGAAACCACCCATAACTTTACCCTTTCATACCGCAAGTATTACAACATGTCGGCTCCGTTAGGTGCCTTTTGGGGCATCGGAGCCAACTATAGCCTACTGAATCTCAACACTGCCGGGGCGGGCACGCTGCGGCTGAACGAGACTGGGCAGCAGTTGCCCCTCAACCGCATCGGCGTGCAAATCGAATTCGGCCGCAACTTCATTTATTTCGACTATCTGATGTTCAGCATCGGTGTGAAGTATGCCCTGATGTTCTCCAACCCATTTCAAGAGAAACCATTAGGGTTCGATGTCTACCCCGACGCCCAGCAACAGATCCACAACCTCAATGCCGATATGATGGTCAACAACTGCTTTCTAATTACTCTCGGGCTGGGAGTGCTGCCGTTTTAGCACAACTGCCACATGTTTTATAGCTAATGATTAATAATGATTAAGATACACAACGCTCGCGTAAATAACTTGAAAAATATCTCGCTCGACATTCCCGAGGGAAAGTTTGTGGTTATCACAGGCCTCAGCGGTTCGGGCAAATCGAGTCTGGCTTTCGACACCCTCTATGCCGAAGGTCAGCGCCGCTACGTGGAGAGCCTCTCGTCCTACGCCCGCCAGTTCCTCGGACGTATGGCCAAGCCCGAGGTGGACTTGATTGAGAACATCGCCCCCGCTGTGGCCATCGAACAGAAGGTCAACACGAGTAATCCGCGCTCCACGGTGGGCACATCGACGGAGATTTACGAATATCTCAAACTGCTCTACGCCCGCATCGGTCGCACCTTCTCGCCCATCTCGGGGGTGGAGGTGAAACGTCATTCGGTGAGCGATGTGGTGGATTATATCCTCTCCCTGCCTGCCGAAACCCGTGCGTTGATTTACTCCCCTCTGCATGGCACCAAGGAACGCCCCATGCGCGCTCAGCTGGAGATGCTGCATCAGGAGGGCTTTGTGCGTGTTGCCGTCAAAGGCACCATTGTCCGCATCGAGGATTACCTCTCGGCAGAGAAAGTCGAGGCCGAGGAGGCTTTGCTGTTGGTGGACCGCATACAGGTGCGCCCTGGCGATGATGAACAGACGGCCCGTATAGCCGAATCGGTGCAAACCGCTTTCTTCGAGGGTCGTGGTGCCTGCCAGGTGCATCATGAGGACGCCGAGGGTGAGAATGTGGTCCGCTGTTTCTCAAATCTCTTCGAGGCCGACGGAATAGTTTTCGAGAAGCCCAACCCGAACTTTTTCAGCTTCAACAACCCCTATGGCGCCTGCCCCACATGCCAGGGCTACGGCAGCATTGTGGGCATAGACGAGGACATCGTGGTGCCCAACAAGTCGCTTTCGGTGTATGAGGATTGTGTGGTGTGTTGGCGGGGCGACAAGATGCAGGATTGGAAGAGCCATTTCATTCGTCACGCGGCAAAACTCGATTTCCCCATACATACGCCTTACTGCGACCTCACCGAGGCCCAGCGTGATGTGCTTTGGCACGGAAGCGGCAGCTGGGAGGGCATCGACGGCTTTTTCAAATGGATCGAAGACCAGGCCTACAAGATTCAGTATCGCGTGATGCTTTCGCGCTATCGTGGCAAGACGGTGTGTCCCGACTGCAAAGGGTCGCGACTCCGCAAAGATGCCTCCTATGTCAAGGTGTGCGGCAAGGCTATCACCGAACTTATGGCCATGCCGGTGTCCGATTTTGCGGAATGGCTTAAAACCATCCAACTCACCGACTCCGAGCACGAGGTGGCCCGAAGACTGCTTCTCGAACTGAACAACCGTGTGGGCTATCTGCTGGATGTGGGATTGGGCTATCTGTCGCTCAACCGATTGTCTAACACCCTGAGTGGCGGTGAGTCGCAACGCATCAACCTCGCCACTTCGTTGGGCAGCTCGCTGGTGGGCAGCATGTATATCTTGGATGAGCCCTCCATCGGTCTCCATTCCCGCGATACGGAGCGGCTGATAAAGGTGCTCAAAGAGTTGCGCGACTTGGGCAACACGGTGATAGTGGTGGAACACGATGAGGACATCATGCGTGCCGCCGACTATATCATTGACATCGGCCCTGGGGCCGGAAGACTTGGCGGCGAGGTGGTTTTTGCCGGAACACCCGCAGAACTCATGTCCAAGAATCCGAAAAAATCCTATACCGCCCAGTATCTCTCGGGCGCACTGTCAATACCCGTGCCTTTGTCGCGTAGACGTTGGCGCGACCGTATCACCGTCAAAGGGGCTTTTTGCAACAATCTGAAACATGTCACGGTGGATTTCCCCTTGGGAGTGCTCACCGTGGTCACGGGTGTCAGCGGGTCGGGCAAGACCTCGCTGGTGAAACAGGTGCTCTACGATGTGTTGCAGAAACGCTTCGACGGGGCTGAGGACTATGTGGGCAAATGTGCCGGTATTGAGGGCGACGTGTCCCGCATCTCGGGTGTGGAATTGGTGGACCAAAACCCGATAGGTCGCTCCACACGCAGCAATCCCGCCACCTACATGAAGGCCTACGACGAGATTCGCCAACTCTATGCCCAGCAGCCTTTGGCCAAAGCCCGTGGCTACAAGCCTGGCTATTTCTCTTTCAACACCGAGGGAGGCCGTTGCGAGACTTGTGAGGGTGAGGGCTACGTCACTGTGGGTATGCAGTTTATGGCCGATGTTCACCTTCTCTGCGAGGAATGTCACGGCACCCGTTTCAAGGAGGAGACCTTGGAGGTGAAATACAGGGACAAGAATGTCTCTGAGGTGCTGGAGATGACCGTGGATCAAGCTGTGGAGTTCTTCTGCGACGAGCCCCGCATCCTGGCCCGCCTGCAGCCGTTGCAGGATGTGGGCTTGGGCTACCTCAAACTGGGACAGGCCTCCAGCTCGCTCAGCGGCGGCGAGGCCCAGCGCATCAAACTGGCCTCCTATCTTATCCGTGGCGAAGCCGAGCATCCCAAACTGTTTATCTTCGACGAGCCCTCCACAGGTTTGCATTTCCACGACATACAGAAACTCATCGGCGCTTTCAACAGCCTCATCGACAAAGGCCACAGCATCATCGTCATCGAGCACCACCACGACATCATCAAGGTGGCTGACTGGGTTATCGATATGGGTCCCGAGGGAGGCCGCGAAGGCGGCAACCTGGTATTTGCAGGAACCCCCGAAGAATTGTCAAAACAAAAAAATTCATATACAGCAAAATATTTGAAAGTGAATAGTGATTAGTGAATAGTGAAAAGTGGGCTTCCGCCCTCCCTTTCACATTTCACTTATCACTTATCACACAAAAAAACAATTATGAACAAATATATCAAAAAGACCCGCCGCGCTTCGAATATCGGCATTTTCGTATCCATCGCAATCATTATCGCCACTGCGGCTTTTGCCAGTTTCTGCCCCTACAAATTCGCCCAACAGCCCGAATCGGTGGTACGTTGGCTGCTCATCTCAGGCATCATTCTCTCGGTCTTGGCCGTGGTGATGATACTCCTGATGATTCGCAAGCGTATCCCGCAAATCCGTCAGTTGGACGATGTGGACAAAAAACTCGAAATCTATGCTGGCCAGATGTCCAATATCTACTATAGCGCTCTGACCATCATTATTATTGATTGTGCCATCATGGTGCTCATGTCCGACACCGTGCTGCTGATGATTGCCATGCTGCTGGTGCTCGAAATCATCCTCATCTTCCCCAATATGTACAAGATGAAGCACGACCTCGGCCTGAACGACGAACAGATGATAGCCCTCTTTGGCGACAGCTATATTGCCGACAATCCCCCTGCCGATGCTGAGCCCGATTTGGAGCGCGCCGATGCCGAGATAGCCGAAAGTGAGAAAGAGGAATAACCCCATAAAGTAAAACAACATGGATACCATTGCGGCCATATCAACCCCTGTGGGTGTCGGAGGCATAGCGGTAGTGCGGGTCTCGGGTGCAAGAGCCCGTGGGCTTGCTGCCAACCATGTCACCATGCCCAAATCCTCCGAACCACACCGCCCCTCGGTGGGCTATTCGCTGTTCAAAGTGGGGGAGAAGACCCTTGACGAAGTAGTGGTCACCTGTTTCTCAGCCCCTCATTCATATACTGGGGAGGATGTGGTCGAGATAGCTTGCCATGGATCGCTGTATGTGCAGCAGGCAGTCCTGCAGGCGTTT
>JAZUFY010000037.1:0-3850 GCA_045640925.1 Bacteroidales bacterium | reverse complement strand
AGCAGGTTGCTGTGCAGAACGAGGGAGCGTAGCGGGCTACGTGACCGAGTGATAAACAGCAAGATGCCGAAAAGCGCCCGAAATCGCAGAAAAGTATTTTATCTTTCATTATCCTCATACGTTGAATTTATAGAACCCACCATTATTCATCAATTATATAGACATCGCGGTAGGTGCGGCCTGCGTCGTTATAGTCCAAGCCGTAGCCTACAATGAAGTCGTTGGATATCTCTTTGCCGATATAGTCAATCTTGAAGTTTTTGACGAAGTTGCCTGGTTTGAAGAAAAAGGTGCACACGGCAATGCTGGCAGGTTCCAGGGCTTTGAGCTGATTAATCATGTACTCCATGGAAATGCCAGTGTCGACAATATCTTCAATGATAATGACATCGCGTCCCCGACACATCTCGGAAAAGCCCATGGTCTTCTTCACCTGACCTGTGGATGCTAAACCCTCGTAGGAGGAGTAGCGGACAAAGGAGATGGGGGCATCAATGTCGAGTTCGCGCGAAAGGTCGGCAGCAAACATGTAGCTGCCTGTGAGCACGGGGCAGAGAATGGGAGACTTGTCCTTATAGTCGCGGCTAATTTCAGCAGCCACACGTTTCACAGCCGCTTGAATCTCCGCTTCCTGCATATAGATCTTGAAGGTCTTGTCTAAAACACGGATTTTCTGCATAAGAGAAACTGATTTTTGATTTATGAATTATGATTTCTGAGCAACATATAGGGGATAGACAAACACTCATAATTCATAAAACATAATTCATAATTATTTACTCCACCTCCCTCTCGGCATTATCTATGGCGAGACGGAAGCCGTAGAAAGGATAACCGAATTCGGGCAGATACCAGCTACGCTCATAGACGCTGCAGCCCCAGGTGGGACTGTTGAAGCAACCGCCACGGAGAATGCGGTTATCGCCCTGCTTGGGGCCTTGCGGATTGACCTGTTCCTCCTTGGTATAAGGCTCCATCCAGTCGGAGCACCACTCCATGACGTTGCCGCCCATGTCGTACAAGCCCAGCTCGTTGGGTTTGAGCTGTCCCACGATATGGCTGTGACCATGGCTGTTATTGCCATACCAGCAGTATTCTTCGAGTTTGCCTCGGGTTCCTGGGTAATTGGTTTTGCGACTCAGATTGCCTCCACGAGCCGCAAACTCCCACTCCGCCTCGGTGGGGAGACGGAATCGATAGCCTGTGAGCTGGCTGAGGCGGGAAATGAATATCTGGACATCGTTCCATGTGACCTGCTCGACGGGGAGGCTGTCGTTGCTATTCCATTTGGAAGGGTTGGATCCCATCACGGCTTTCCACAACGCCTGCGTCACTTCATGCTGGCCGAGATAGAAGCTGTCCACGGTGACTTTGTGGGTAGGGATCTCATCGGTATAGGTGTTGTGTTCGCCTCGCGGATGAGCACACCCCATAACAAAGCTACCTCCCGCCACGGGCATCATGCGGAACAGCAGGCTGTCCAACTGGATAAGCACCGAACCGTCGTCCACCTCGACCACAATGCTGAACGCCGAGGAGTCGAGACCACGAATTTCGGGAAGATTGACGGCTGTGATGACCAAACCCTCGCCAGCTTTGACCTTGGGGCCCACGGCACCCGAAAGACCCTGCAACGGATCGGAATAGCGGCCACCTTCGACAAGGCGCACCCGAATGTCAGCCGACTTGTCAAGGCTGTAGACAATCTGCAAGGTGTCGGCACGCAGCGTGAACGACACATCGCCCACTTGTTGCGCCACAGCATAAGCACTCACGACTATGAACAGTCCTATGGCAAGTAGTCTCTTCATTGCGAAAAAATTATTAGGTGTTATGAATAAACAGCGTTCCCGAAAACAATCCGAAAACGCTGTCTATCGATATTAATTATTCATGTGGGCATCGCTCCAAGCTTCGGGATTGAGGCGCCAGTTGGCCAAAGACTCCTGCTCGGAAGCATGGATATATTCTTCTTTCGCAGCCACATCAATCAGCGTGTCGTAATTGGTGAGGGTGTGGAGTTCGACCTTGGCATCAGCGAAGTTCTTGGCGGCTACATCCAAGCCGTAGGTGAAGATGGCGGCCATGCCTTTCACATCGCAACCCTTTTCACGCAGCGCGTGGACAGCAATCAAACTGCTCTTGCCAGTGGATACCAAGTCCTCGATTACGACCACCGACTGGCCTTCGTGAATCTCGCCTTCAATCTGATTGGTAAGACCGTGCGTTTTGGCCTCGGAACGGACATACACAAAAGGTTTGCCCAACTCTTGAGCCACCAAGGCACCCTGAGCGATACCGCCTGTGGCAACACCAGCAATCACGTCGACACTGCTCCAGTTTTCGTTGATGACCTCAACGAAACTCTGACGGATGAAAGTCCTGATTTCAGGGTACGAAAGTGTGATGCGATTATCGCAATAAATAGGCGATTTGCGGCCAGAAGCCCATGTGAACGGATGTTCGTTATTAAGCTTTATAGCTTTGATTTGCAGTAAAAAAGCAGCCATTTGAATGGCCATAGTGTTATTTGTTTCCATACGGCAAAGATACAATTTTTTTTTATAATGTAAAAATATTTTTCTTCAACATGCGTTATTGTTGCATATTTTCTACCTCAAATGAAACCACTGACCATCTCCTATTGCGACAATTTCATGCATTTCTACGATGCACAGCTACGCAACGAAATCTCCATTCCCCACTCAGCCGTCGTGCTTGATGACAACGATTTGAAAAAGTGCTTCGACACCTTGGTGCAACACCACGATGTTATTGTGTTCTGCCATCATGGAATCAGGTACTTGGCCAATTACTGCTTCACCCATTACCGCTATGTGAAAGCGGCAGGTGGACTGGTTGCAGCCCCCGACGGTGAGCAGTTGATGATTCTGCGTGAAGGACACTGGGACCTTCCCAAAGGGATGGTTGAACCCAAGGAGGCTACCGCCACGGCGGCAGTACGCGAGGTGCAAGAGGAAACGGGCATCCCCCACCCCGTTATCGACCGCCTGATTTTGAAGACTTATCATATATATGACAAATATGGGGGCTGGCACCTCAAACAGACCAGCTGGTATGCAATGCACTGTGCCACCAAAGCCGACACCATGCCCCAAACCGAAGAGGCCATAACCCAGGCCGTTTGGGCGGCTCCCGACTTATGCCGCGAACGTCTCTCCCATTCCTTTGCCAGCCTTCAACTTCTTATCAACACCTTGCAGCTATGAATCCTTCACAAATCGCCCTCACCCTCATCCCTGGTCTCGGATGCAAAAGTCTCAGACAGTTGTTGGACATCTACCCCAACACCGACGAGATCTTTGCCCTCTCGCACAACCAGCTCAAAGAACTTTTCAACAGCCATCACGACATTATCCACGCCATTGAAAACAAGACCACTATGGCCGAAGCGGAAAAAGAGGTGGAAACCCTGATGCAGCATGGGGCCGACACCCTCTTCTGCACCGAACCCGAATACCCCCAACGGCTCAACCAGGCAGGATGCGAAGACACCCCCGCGTTGCTCTACCGTATGGGCAAATGCGACCTCAACGCCAAGCGTTCCGTGGCCATGGTGGGCTCCCGCAAAGCCACCGATTACGGACGCACTATCACATCTCGACTAATACAAGAGATGAGAACCGATAATGTTCTTGTTGTAAGTGGTTTGGCATACGGCATAGATACCGCCGCACACAAGGCTTCCGTGGAAAACGGTCTTCCCACCGTGGGTGTCCTCGGCCACGGTCTCGACATCCTTTATCCCGCCCAAAACCGCGAACTGGCACAACGCATGATAGCCCATGGCGGAGCCCTCATCACCGAATACCGCACTGGAACGGCCATC
>JAZUFY010000036.1:0-7925 GCA_045640925.1 Bacteroidales bacterium | reverse complement strand
AAGGTATTTGATAAAGCCTTCCTCGACTTCGGCATTGGGGAAGCCGAGGGTGTAGGTCTTGAAATCGGGGTCGTAATCCTTGATGGTCAGGTAGCCGCTTTGGTATATGACGGGGATGGGGTTGGTAGAGGCAATGTCCACGCTGTTCAACACATCGGCTATCACCTCCGATTGTGCCATCTCCTTCAGATTGTATTCGTGCATCTGCAACAACGTCACCAAATAAGTTGGGGTACCCGTCTCGAACCAATAGCTGCCAAACTTTTGTCTGTCTAAAGTGTTCAACACACTGAATGGGTTATACATTCCAGGTGCCGTTTCTTCAAAATGGTATCCGTCATACTCTTTTCGCAGTTTTTCCACACATTCTTCTTTCGTCATACCGTTGGCTTCGGCCAGGGCATCCACCTCGGGGGCGAAATAGGTGAGAAGCTCTTGCTGCGTGATGCCACAAATGTCATAGAAACGGACATCCATCGAAATATCTTTAAGATTGTTCAAGTCGCTGAAGACACTCACTTTGCCGAACTTGGTCACGCCTGTCAGGAAGGCGAACTTGATGTAGGGGTCCATCGACTTCAAGGCGCCGTAGAAGCCTTTGAGGGTGTTGCGGTAGGCTTGCTGCAAATCGGGTTTGCCGATGGCTTGCAGCATGGGCTTGTCGTATTCGTCCACAAGTATCGCCACCCTATGCCCAGTCTTCTCTGCTGCACGACGGATCACACCCTCGAAACGGGCACCCAGCGATTGCTCTGTGGCATCTGCCCCATACAATCTTTCCTGCTGCGTAATAAAAAGATTCAGCCGATTTTCCAGCACCTCGGGGGCATCGTATTTCTCCGTATTCAAATCCAGCATCAGCACGGGCCTCTTGACCCAATCATGTTCCAATTGGGCAATCTCCAAACCCTCAAACACTTCGCGCTTGCCCTCGAAATAGGCCTTCAGGGTCGAGACGAGCAACGATTTGCCGAAACGTCTCGGACGCGACAAAAAATAGTACCTTCCTGAATCCACCATCTGATACACCCGACGGGTCTTGTCCACGTAGGCATAACCATCCTTACGCAGACCTTCAAATCCCTGTATACCTATCGGCAGCTTTTTCAACATAGCATAAATTTTTAAATACTAATTTAACGTACAAAATCCGGTATTATTGTATAACGACCATTGTTTTTCTTTAGCCACAAGTTCCGAAACCGATCCCTATAAGATCCCCCCAAATGAACAAGATTTGACCAAGGACTGACCAAGGTATGACCTAGGATTGACCTTGGCGTTATACCTAGGTCATACCTAGGTCAGTCCTTGGTCATACCTAGGTCATACCTTGGTCACTTGGGATTTTCTTATACCTTTCTTATTCGCTAATTGGGGATTTTTTGATGCTGATACGTTTCTTTCCCTTGTAAAGCATATAGCAGAAACTAATGAAAGAGAGTGTCTATTGTTGGGCACTCTCTTTTTATGCCGATGTTTAAGATGGTTATGGAACCCACACGAAGAAATATCAACCATTTCTGACTTTCGAAATAGCGGATATTGCCGAAGTTTTTCATCCTCTTTGCTGGGGCGTGGTCGGGACGGAGAGGTGAAATTAAAATATTTTTTGTATATATAAAAAAAAATTTGTATCTTTGCACCGCTTTTTGTAGTGTAATATTGACGTAAAAATGTTTGACTTTGAAACCACAGTAGCAGCCATCGAGGCCAAGGTGAAGGGGCTGATAGCGGAGAACGAGCGGCTGCGTGCCGCGGAGGCAAAGTCGGCAGAGGAACGCCAAAAGCTGCAGGAGCAGGTAAAAATTCAAAATATAACAATTAATAATTTAGAAGAAGAGAACAAAATTTTAAAACTTGGGAACGCGCTGACTCAAAAGGGCGATTCTGCAGAGATAAAACTAAGAATTAACCAACTGATACGGAGTATAGACAAAAGTCTGGCAATAATAAACAGCAAAGAACAGACCCAAAAGGAATAGCACAGAGCATGGACGAACTTACCATAACAGTGAACATACTCAACCGCCCCTATCGACTGAAGATCAAAAGGGCCGAGGAGGAGCACCTGCGCAAGGCCGCCGAACTGATAGACACGCAGGCAAAGGACTATGGAAAGATGTACGCCCATCAGGACGGGCAGGACTTGCTGGCCATGGTGTCGCTGACCCATATCACCCGACTGCTGAAGCTGCAGGAGGGGCAGCAATTCAAGGACACCGAGCTGGAGCAGCGGCTCACGGCGCTGAGCGAGTTGCTGGACAGGCCTTTGGCGGACTGACTGCGGAGCCGTTAGTTGACTTTGAAGAATTATCCTGCACCAACCCGAAACAGTTTGTAAACTCAACACCATTTACAAACCGAGTAAGCTCAGGGGTGGGTAGGCTGTACGGCTGAGACACCCGGCACTCAAATCCTATCAGAACAGAGTTTATCATAACTCCCGGAGGGCTTGGTGCAGGATTATTTGAACTGGAAATTGAACTGAAAGACCCTATATTGTCGCTTCCGTTCCCGCAACAAAAACTTTTTTATCAAACTATGATAGCAATAGGAATCATCATCGGAATCATCATCGGCGGCGGCGTGGGCGTGTGGCTCGCCACTGGGGCCCTCCGCAACAAACTGTTGGCCAAGAGCCAGCAGGTGCTCAAAGACGCCGAAGAAAAAGGCGAAATCATCAAGAAAGACAAGATCCTCCAGGCCAAGGAGAAGTTCCTCCAAATGAAGAGCGAACACGACAAGCAGGTGAACGAGAAGAACAGCGTCATCCGCGAGGCCGAGCAGAAGCTCAAACAGCGCGAGCAGACCCTCAACCAGAAGGTGGAGGAGCTGCAGAAGAAGAGCAACGAACTGAAGCAGGTGAGCGAGAACCTCAACGGCCAGATCGAAAAGCTCCGCAAACGCCAGGAAGAGGTGGAGAAAGTGTATAGCGAAAGCATCGAGAAGCTGGAGCACATAGCCGGCATGACCGCCGACGAGGCCAAGCATCACCTCGTGGAAATGATGACCGAGGAGGCCAAGGCCGAAGCCTCGAACAACATCATGGACATCGTGGAGGAGGCCAAAATCACCGCCAACGAGCAGGCCAAGAAAATCGTCATCCAATCCATCCAGCGCACCGCAACGGAGAACGCCATAGAGAACACGGTAAGCGTGTTCAACCTTGAAAACGAAGAGGTTAAGGGCCGCATCATCGGTCGCGAAGGCCGCAACATCCGCGCACTTGAATCGCTCACCGGCGTGGAGGTGATCATCGACGACTCGCCCGATGCCATCATCCTCAGCGGCTTCGACCCCGTTCGCCGCGAAATCGCCCGTCTGTCGCTCCACAAGCTCGTCACCGACGGACGCATCCACCCCGCCCGCATCGAGGAGGTTGTGGCCAAGACCCGCAAACAAATCGAACAAGAGATTGCCGAAGTGGGCAAACGCACCTGCATCGACCTCGGCATCAACAATATGAACCACGAACTGATGCGTATGGTGGGCCGTATGAAATACCGCTCGTCGTATGGTCAGAACCTTCTGCAGCACTCCCGCGAGGTGGCCAACCTGGCTGCCACGATGGCTTCGGAGCTGGGTCTGAACCCCAAACTGGCCAAACGCGCAGGCCTGCTGCACGATATAGGCAAGGTGCCCGAGACCGAGCCCGAGCTGCCACACGCAATCTACGGCATGAGACTGGCCGAGAAGTTCAAGGAGCATCCCGATGTCTGCAACGCCATCGGTGCCCACCACGACGAGACCGAGATGACCAACCTCATCTCCCCCATCATCCAGGTGTGCGACGCTATCAGCGGTGCCCGTCCTGGTGCTCGCCGCGAGGTGGTCGAGGCCTACATCAACCGCCTGAAGAAACTTGAGGATATGGCCATGACCTACCCCGGAGTGGTCAAGACCTACGCCATCCAGGCAGGCCGCGAACTGCGCGTGATAGTGGGTGCCGAAAAGGTGAACGATGCCGAAGCCACCAAGCTGAGTTTCGACCTCTCGCGCCAGATTCAGAACGAGATGACTTACCCTGGCCAAATCAAGGTCACGGTCATCCGCGAAACCCGCGCCGTCAACTACGCAAAATAATGTATCAGCGATACGTGGAGGGTGGAAAGTGATACGAACACATTCATTTCACTTTTCACCTTTCACATATCACAATTCACTCTTCACTCTTCACATTTCACTAATCACGATATATGTTGCTCAATTTTGTACATTGGAATGTTGACCCTGTGATGTTCTACATCGGATCCTTCGGGTTGAGGTACTACTCGCTGGGATTCCTCTTCGCATTCCTGCTGGGGTACCTTATCCTCAACAAGATGTTCACCCGCGAAAAGGTCGACATAAAGATTCTCGACAGCTTGATTATCTGGGTGTTCCTCTGTGTGCTCATCGGTGCCCGCCTGGGACACTGCCTCTTCTACGAGCCCGACTATTTCTGCACAGCTGAGCACTGGCCCGAGATATTCCTCCCTTTCAACCTACAAACGGGACAGTTCACAGGCTTCCAGGGTCTCGCCAGCCATGGTGCAGCAGTAGCCATCCTCATCGCCATGTATTTCTTCCAAAAGAAAAACAAAATCAACGTGTGGTGGGTGCTCGACCGCATGGTCATCGTGATAGCCCTCGGTGGCGCCTTCATCCGCCTGGGCAACCTCTTCAACTCCGAAATCTACGGTGTGCAGACCTCCCTGCCGTGGGGCTTCATCTTTGAGCGCAACGGCGAGACGGTGCCCAAACATCCCACGCAGCTCTACGAGTCGCTCTCCTACCTCATCATCTTCCTCGTGTGCCTCCTGGCCTACCACAAGAAGGAGGGCCGCCTCCACAACGGGCGCCTCTTCGGCTGGTGGCTCATCGCACTCTTCGGGATGCGCTTCATCATCGAATTTGTCAAAGAAGAACAAGTAAACTTCGAAAAAGGTATGACCCTCGACATGGGCCAATGGCTCAGCGTCCCCTTCATCATCGGCGGCATCGTGCTCGTCGTCCTCTCCCATCGCGGAGTCTTGAAGGAAGGCATCTTCACCGATGGTCGAAAAATAAAACAATAATATAAATATAATATGAAAACACTTATCCTTGTACGCCACGGCGAAAGCGAATGGAACAAAATGAATCTCTTCACCGGCTGGACCGATGTCGACCTCACCTATTTCGGCCAATGCGAAGCCTTCGCCGCCGGACGTCTGCTCAAAGAAGAGGGCTACCGCCCCACTATGTGCTACACCTCTTACCTCAAACGCGCCGTCAAGACCCTCAACCAAATTCTCGACGCCATGGATATGGACTACCTGCCCGTGGAGAAAAGCTGGCGCCTCAACGAAAAAAGTTATGGCGCCCTGCAAGGCAAAAACAAGGCCGAAACGCAGGAGAAATACGGCAAGGAGAGACTCATGCAGTGGCGTCGCAGCTACGATGTCCAGCCCCCCGCACTGGCCATGAACGACCCCCGCAGCCCTCGTCTTGATCCACGCTACAACGAAATCAGCGATGCCGAGCTGCCCCTCACCGAGGCCCTCAAGGACACCATCGCACGACTCATGCCCTACTACGAAGGCACCATCCTCAAAGCCTTCGAGCAGCACGAGCAAATCCTCGTCGTGGCCCACGGCAACAGCCTCCGCGGCATTGTGAAGACCCTCAAGAACATGGGCGACGACGAAATTGTGGGCTTCAACATACCCACCGCCGTACCCTACATTTTTGAGTTTGACGACAACATGAAGCTGCAAAAAGACTTCTATTTGGGCAACCAAGAGGAAATTCAGAAGAAAATTGATGGCGTTAAAAATCAAGCTAATAAGAAATAATTTATCGCTGTTTGATGCAAAAATGCAAAAAAGTTTTGTGTAATTCAAAAAAAGTTTGTACTTTTGCACTCGATTTCGCTTAGGGGAAACAGAGGTTTTCACAGAAATCGCACAGCTACGGAGAGGTGGGTGAGTGGCTGAAACCAACAGTTTGCTAAACTGTCGTACTCGATTAGGGTACCGGGGGTTCGAATCCCCCCTTCTCCGCCAAAGAAGGAAAGACGTCTGCAAGGCGTCTTTTTTCTTACAAAACGGCAACACACGGGATATAGCGTAGTCCGGTTATCGCGCCTGCTTTGGGAGCAGGAGATCCCCAGTTCGAATCTGGGTGTCCCGACAAAAAGGAAAGAGAGAAGTGAAAGGTTGCGTCTGCTTCGCATCCGCGACCAATCCTCGGCTCGGAAATAAAAACGAGTTTTCATTTCCCTCACCTTACGGATTGGTTCCGTAGCTCAGCTGGATAGAGCAACTGCCTTCTAAGCAGTAGGTCCTGCGTTCGAATCGCAGCGGAATCACACCACAAGCTCGCAACACCATTGCGGGCTTTATTATTGCCCTCTATTTCTCTGAAGGCAACCTCAAAAAATGATTTCATAAGATTTTTGGTCTTGATTTTGCTGCGGAAAGAGATCGTCTAAAATCAACTCTTCCCTGTCCAGCGGCAGCCCTGCCACGTGCCTCTCTTCTCCAGCTCTGCGGTCACCCTTTGGGGTATCTCCTCATTGCGTATCAGCCTGCCGTCGTCTCTGCGCCAGCTCCGCTCGGGAGCCGCCTGAAAACGGGGCGGCACCTCGCCTGCGAAACGCTCCACTACCATGTCGGGTCTCAGCCGCTCCACAAAGTCGCACACCAGCCCGATATATTCCTCCAATCCGAAGGGGGGCTGCCACCCATTCTCTGCCGTAGCCTCGCCCTTCGCCCACTCTTGTGCCATCAAAGATCCGTGCAATATCTGCAATTGGTGCAGCTTCACACTCTCCAAAGGCAACGCCGAGAGCATCTCCGCCTCTGCCAGCATCTCTTCCCTCGACTCCCCTGGCAGCCCCAGTATCAGGTGTCCGCCACAATGGATGCCCCGCCTTGCGGTAGCCTCCACAGCCCGCACCGTGCAGGCGTAGTCGTGGCCGCGATGAATTCGGGCCAAAGTCTTGTCATAGCAACTCTCTATACCGTACTCCACCGCCACATAATGCCTCTCTGCCAGCGTGGCGATATAATCCAGTTTCGCCTCGTCCACACAGTCGGGCCGCGTGCCAATCACCAGCCCCACCACTCCTTCGTGCCGCAACGCCTCCTCATACCTATCCTTCAGCACCTCCAACGGCGCGTAAGTGTTGCTGTAGGCCTGAAAATAGGCCAGGTATCTCCCCGCCTTGCGGTAACGCCATTCATGGAACTCAATTCCCTCGTCCAGCTGCTGCGTGATACTCTTTTCGGGCTGGCAATACGACGGGTTAAAAGCATCATTGTTACAAAACGTACAGCCGCCAGTGTTGAGGGTCCCGTCGCGGTTCGGGCAGCAAAAACCTGCATCTATCGAGAGCTTCTGCGCCCTTGTGCCGAACAGCTGTTTGAAATAATCCGAATATGAACAATATCGTTTCACAAACAAAATAACTCACAATTCAAAAAATAATTGTACCTTTGCAACAGAAAAAATCAACACAAACACCATCATGAACCTCTCCCTCCTTGCCCTCGCCGTCTTGCCCGTGCTCGTCCTCTCTGTGGTAGTTTATCGTCAGGACCGCTTCGAGAAAGAGCCCGTGCGGCTCCTCATCAAAGCCTTCTTCTTCGGCATTCTGGCCGTCTTTCCCGTTGCCATCGCCGAGCGTTTCCTCGACCTCTTCAACCTCGGCATTCCCTTCTTCAGCGCCCTCTACGAAGGCTACATCGTCGCCGGTTGCACCGAGGAACTCTTCAAACTCCTCTTCCTCTCTTGGGCGGTATGGAAAAGCCGCGAGTTCGACGAATATTTCGACGGCATCGTCTACGCCGCCTTCGTATCCCTCGGCTTCGCCTGTTTCGAAAACATCGGCTACGTCTTCGCTCAAGACACCTACCAAGAGGCCTTCGTCACCGGCTCCGTGCGGGCCCTTCTCTCCG
>JAZUFY010000035.1:0-4387 GCA_045640925.1 Bacteroidales bacterium | reverse complement strand
TTACAAAGATACGAAATTTTCTCCAGTTATTAATGAATTAAACTGTTAAAAATCAATAAAAAAGACATGGGTTTCGGGTACGTTAGAAATATATTGTTTGTGGTATTCGAAGTGTCCCAACTTATTTTTTAAACATTACTACAATGGTTCAATAGAAAAAGGTTGACAATTAAGCGGCAGGAACCGCGATATTAAGATCCGCTTTTTTGAACTTATTTGGAATACAAATCAAGTAAAGTAGTATTATTAATTACACATGAGAACTATTTCAACAAAAAAAGAACTCGTTCAAGCCATTAATGATGGTGAACGTCATGTATATGTGGCAGACAAAAAACTGTATGATACTTGTAAAGTTGTCTCTCATATACAATCACATGAATCATTATTATCGAAATTGCTAAAATCGCGTTGTGAATATTTAGTAATAGAAGGAGGTAATGTGGTAGCAATAACAGTTGTTGTTTGTGTTACCGCTCTTTCTATTCTTGCCATCTGTAAGAATAAGAACGTGAAAATAAAAGTGAAAGATAAAGCTGGGAATGAGGGCGAATTAGAAATCGGATAACTGTATCTCTGTAATCTCACATTGTGAATGTGTATGATGACTAAACTTTTTATGCATTGTATGTTTCAAAATAAGGATGTGAGAATTATTGTGTTGTTAGGCGGTAATAATAGCAATTAGGAATAGAAGGAAACTATGAAATTCTATGTCGTAACTCTTCGAGAAAATATCAATGCCTCTTTTGAGTCGCCTTGCTTGGGGGTGTTCTCAGAATGGGAGGGGGCGGAGCAATGCTTGCAAGAAGCAGCGGAAAGTTTGATTCCGAGCTTGTGGGATGAGTGGATGGAAGCGAAGGTTGACGATTTCGGCGATGTGGAGATTGATTATGAAAGGTGCGTGGAAGAGGGTATCCTCTCTTTGTCTCAACTTGACTCGGCGGTAGGTCGCAGGATTACCACTTCATTGGACGCTGTCGGTTTGGAACAATTGTGTGTCTGTACTAATGTGGATTACCTGTATGTCACTGTCGAGATAAAGGAATTTGAACTAAAATAACTAATATTATGATTTCGTGGACTATTCTTTTGGGGCCTGCTGTGGGGGCGGTGATTGGTGGAATTACCAACAATTTGGCCATCAAGATGTTGTTTCGCCCTTACAAGGCACTCTATATTGGCAAGTGGCAGATGCCCTTTACTCCTGGCATCATTCCCAAGGAGAAAGACAACATTGCCAAAAAGATTGGAGAGGTAATTTGCAATGAACTCCTCAACAGTGATGTGCTGTCGCAGACGCTGCTCTCGGATCAGATGTTGGCAAAGATAGAGGCTTCGTTGGATGGAGTGCTGTTGCGGATGCAGTCGGATGACCGTCATCTGTCGGAACTGCTGCTGCAATATGTCGAATCGGCGGATATGCAACGTATGTCGATCCGCATTGAGGAGGATGTCACCGAGGCCATCTATGTGAAGTTGGACAGTCCTCAGTTGGGCAAACAGGTGGCAAAACTGGCAGTGGGGCAGGTGATTGAAAACTTGAGTCAGGCAAGGCTTGGAGGAAGATTGAGCGCCATGGCGTTGGATATGTTCCGCGATTCGGTGGAAAATTTCTTGTCGAAGGCCATCAACGACATGCTCCACAACAATGCCAAAACAATGGTGGGCGACTTGGTACATCAGGAGTCCGAAAGGTTGATGAGTCTGCCGGTAAGAACCCTTGCCGAGGGAAAGGAGGAACTCCTTGCACAAGTCAAGTCGGGATTGCTGAAGGCCTACAGGATGCTCGTGACGGAGAGCCTGCCCAAGATGTTGGAAGCCCTCGACATCAAACGTGTCGTAGAGGACCGCATCAAAAGCCTCGACATGGCCGAAACGGAACGCATCATACTTGATGTTGTTGACAAACAACTGAAATACCTGGTGTGGTTAGGTGTGGTGCTCGGATTCTTTATGGGATTTGTGACGAATTTGATGTATTTGCTGTGATTATGTGAACAAAGAACTGTGAACGGGCAAATGAAATAAGCAATTTTTATAATGACAGTTTTAGTATGAAATCCAATACTATTGAATTTGAGCAGAATGTGCGAAGGGTATATACGGCGGTGAAGCATACTTTTGAGACCTGTGGCGAGTTTCATCGGGTGCGGTGCGACGATGTGAACTTTGTCATCACCGCCAAGCATGGGGCCTCGCTGTTGGCTTTGGGCGAGAATATCAAAGTGCGGGTGGTGGCTACGGGCACAGCGACGAGCAAGGTCGTGGTAGAGTCGGGAAACCAGTTGCCCATCAATTTGCTGAACATTGGGCAGAACAAACGCAACGTCACCACCCTTGCAGAGTTCATTGCCAATCGAGTCTATCGCCTCTGCTCCGATGAAGAGATACACCTCAACGACAACGGAATCAAGTTCAAGAACCCCGACATCAAATTCAGATGATGTCGGGGTAGAAACTCGGCATACCACGACTGCACAGAAAGAGACGCTTCATGCCACGTCTCTACTCGGGCAACAATCCGTACAACAGAGAATCGTAATACACGCCATTCTTCTGCACCGTGTGGCGCAAGGTGGCCTCGTGTTTGAAGCCCACTTTCTCAACCATGCGTGATGAAGCCTTGTTGGGGGCATAGATCCAAGCCGTCAGTCGTTCAAATCCCTTGTCCTTGAAGGCAAGTATCGTCGCCTGTCGCACCGCCTCGGTGCCCACGCCGTGTCCGGCAGCCTCTCGAACAATCAGACAACCCACTTCGCCCTCATGGCTCGACACATCTCGGTGACGCATCACCTGCACATGACCCACCACTTCATCCTCCATCATCACAGCGCAATAGATGCTGTCAGTACGTTCCGTACGCATCAACATGCGTTCCAAGAAAAACTGTGCCTCTTTCAAGTTTTTCGGACGCAGATTTTCGTCCTGATAGGAGTAATCCACCCGTCGCATCATTTTCAGGAAAAGGTTGGCATCTTCTGCCGTCCAAGGACGCAAGGTAATACGGGGTACCGAAGGCGGAATGGCCACAGAAGTAGAACAAAAAAGATTGAATACTCGCACATCATACGTATTGCCATCCTTGCGGATAGCGTTTTTGAACGTACCCTCGCAGCTGAAACCGTTGGAAAGAAGGGCCTTCTCGGCGGCAGGGTTGTCGCCTATCACATGCGCAATCAGACTCTCGAAACGGGGTTCTTCTTTGCCCTTTGCCACTGTCCATGGCGAGAATGCCTGCTCCACAATCCTCCTCACCACCTCGGTAGCGATACCCTTGCCACAATAGTCGGGGTGCAACACCAAACGCAGGAGACCCGTGTGGGCGTAAGCCCCTGAATAACGGGACAGGTTGACGCATCCCACGATATTCTGATTGCAAAGTACGGCATAATGCAATTCGCCCTCATAAATGAGGCAGTCCACCATGAATTTGATCATCGTGAATTCCTCGCCACCCTCAAATTTGGCAGGGAGGTAATCGTCCGTCAGTCGACGATCCACCTGCTCCGCCAACTGGCATAACGCCTCGCTGTCGCCAAAATACCATTGACGCAATTCTATATCATTTCTTTTCATAGCACAGTATATATTAATGTTTTACAGATAATTAATAATGCACGGAATAATCGTAATCGACACCATGGGCGTTGCAGAAATCCTTAATGTCGTCCACACACTTCGACGGACACGTGACCACCTTATCGCGAAGGGCTTCAAGAAAAAGGAACGGCTGAGTTTGATGCGTCAACTTCATCAACTTAGAGGTGTTTTCCTCATCGAACATATAGAATGTTTCCGACTCACCATCGGCAGAGTGGTCAAAATCACCCCAATGGTCACACTCGATGCTGAATGTCTTTTTCGCGGAATCATAATGCCCCACGATCAAACTGCCGTGAGCTTTGGTCGGGTCGGATTCGTAGAACGTCACACTGACGAAAGGAGATTGTTCGGGCTGATGCTGAACAATGTACTGATGTTTAATGTGTTTGTTTTTCATAATAATGATATTTATCTGATTTTCGAACTAAAAAGAATAGAGAAAACACATCTTTACCTCAAAGAGATAATAGTTTTACCTATACTTTGTTGATTAATATGAATTTAACAGTGTTTTACTTGCGGGTTTCCTGTTTGCAAAGATAAGAAAAAAACTTGATACGTAGCAGTCTTTTTTGACAAAAAAACGCTAAATTTTCTTAAGGTGGGTTCTATAAATTGATTTCTTGGGATTTCGGAGTGATTTTCGAGCAGATTGCTGTGCAGAACTGTGGTCAGCGACCTTGTGGAGCTAACGAGGAAGCGTAGCGGGCTATGAGAAGAAAGCCTGTGGCTTTCGATAGCGTTCCGTAGGACGATAAGCGAAGCGAAATCGAGCGGTGAA
>JAZUFY010000034.1:0-10273 GCA_045640925.1 Bacteroidales bacterium | reverse complement strand
TGCATATAGTTCTTCACCTGTGGCGTGCTGCTCCAATGGCTCACCCCTGGTGCCACCCAAAACTCATTGCCTTGCCGTTGGTGAATCTCCTTAAAGGGGGCAATCATGTCGGCATAGCTTTCTTTTGCCACATAGCTCCAGATGATGTACTGCATCTTTTGCGGCAGATGGTAGAGCATGTCTGGGTTTTTGGCCACGATGTCGCCCCACATCAGCACATCAAGCATCGCGTTGGAGTCGTGCTGGTGTCGGTATTCCTCCTGAATGATGTCGTATACGCGGTTGATATGGCGGCAGTAGGCCTCGTCGGCACCCACTTCGTCAACATATTTGCGGGCGCGACCGATGCCGAGGCCTTCGGTTTCATCGCAGTTGATGTTGAGGAATTTGGTGTCGGGGTAAGCGTTGAGGCAGTTGCTGATTTGGTTGCGGAGGAAGTCGTAGCTCTTTTCGTTGGAGGGGTCGAGGTTGGCGTTACCGTCCATCATGTCTTGATAAAAAGGTATGCGGAGGGTCTTTTCGAAATGGGCGAAGCACTGGAGGTTGGCCATCATGTAACTGCTGTCCCATTTGTTCATCCATTGGATGATGTAGGGCTTCAAACCGCTTGTGGCCGAGATGTCGGGGTATTGGGGATTGTAGAGGGTGTGTTCGGTGTAGTAGCTGCCAAAATTCATCTTGAAATCGTAGCAGAAATAGCGGGTGTCGATTTTGAAGTCGTCGTTGGGTATGGGGCCGCGGCTGATGTCGTCGAGCCATCCGCGGTACTCGTAGGCGGGCCAGTCGGTGATGGTCATGCAGGGTATTTTCTCGCTGCCATAGACATCCCTCAACTGGGTAAGGGTCTTGTAGGCATAGTTATATCCCTCTTTGCCGGTATAATAAAGGTATATCAGCCAAGGCTTGAGCACCAGACGGTACGACTGCCCTTGGTGAAGGGTGCCTTCGATGCTGTCGACGCGGTGCTCCAGTATCACCACCCGCTCTTTTTTCTCCATTTTGGCAATCTGTCGGGCGGAGGGCTCGCGGTTGGTGCAGTCGAGGAGCATGCATTTTTGCTCGCCAAAATGACAAAAACCGCTGTCGAGTTCTACTTTCTGCGGGGTGGGAATCACCCCGATGTTGACAATCTTTTCTTGTGCCGAGAGGCTGAAAGTCAGCAATACCAAAGCAATGAGGAGTATACGTTTCATAAAATAGTTTTTTTCATTTCGAAATGCAAAAATACTGATATTTTTCGTATTTTTGCAGATTATTTATCATTACGATGAAAAAAATACTCTTTATTTGTCACGGCAACATCTGCCGTAGCGTTACCGCCGAGTTCGTCATGCGCGACCTTGTCATGAAGGCAGGTGTGGCCAACCGCGTCAAAATCGACTCTGCCGCTACCAGCACCGAGGAGATTGGCAACCCCATCTATCCGATGGCACAACGCACCTTGCAGGCCCACGGCATCATGGGTGCCCGCCATGCCGCACGACAGGTCACACGTGCCGATTATAAGAATTTCGACATGCTGGTGCTGATGGACGAGGAGAACCTTCGTGGCATCCGTCGCATCATTCCCGACGACCCCGAAGGAAAAATATCGCTGCTTCTCGACCACACCGATCCCTCCGACACCTCGCACCACAACCGTGATGTGGCCGACCCGTGGTACACCCGCAACTTCGACCAGGCGTGGGAGGACATCACCATTGGCTGCCAGGCCCTGTTGCAAAAAATATTGTAGCAACGACATGATCTACCGCCTCGACCCCGAATATTACGGCTTTCCCGACCCCGAGGAAGCCGAACCCGACGGTTTGATAGCCATCGGTGGCGATTTGTCGCCCGAGCGATTGCTCAATGCCTATTGCTCGGGTATCTTTCCGTGGTTTGAAGATGACGAAAGCCCCATTCTTTGGTGGTCGCTCGACCCTCGCATGGTGCTGTTTCCCGATGAGTTCCGCTACAGTAAAAGCCTCCGCAGGGTGGTCAATTCGAAAAAATTCGAGGTTCGGGTGGACACCTGTTTCCGCGAGGTGATGCTTCATTGTGCCTCCGTGGGGCGCGAAGGGCAGGAGGGTACCTGGATAACAGACGAGATGGTCGAGGCATACGTCCGACTCCATACCTTGGGCATCGCCCACAGTTTTGAAACCTTCTTTCAAGGCGAACTGGTAGGAGGCCTCTACGGCATCTCTGTAGGCAACATCTTTTGTGGCGAATCGATGTTCCACACCATGACCGATGCCTCAAAAGTGGCATTTGTGCGTTTGGTGGAGTTTTGCCGCAGTCATGATTTTCAGCTTATTGATGCCCAACAAGAAACCGGGCACCTCGCTTCGCTCGGTGCCCGTCCCATCCCTCGCAAAGAATACCTGAAAATCCTCTCCACCCTCGACTTGAAGCAAACCCTCCGAGGCAATTGGTCGAAACTATGATAGGGTGGTACCGAAGGCTCTACGTCAGTAATTCCCAATTATCAATTCTCAATCTCTGTTTTGCGGAAAATTTTGTAGCCGAGGTAGGCAACGGCGATGGACATCAGGGGGATAAGAGATGAAATTATTAGAAAAAAATCGGCTATGTGAAATAAAAATCGTATTTTTGCATCCGAAATGGCTGTTTCGGAAATGGCTGTTTCGGAAGTGTAAAATATAGGATATGAGATTCTACGACAGAGAACAAGAAATTGATTTCCTACGGGAGACGCGGAAAACAGCAGAGAAAACTGCTCGTTTTACGGTGGTTACGGGCCGCAGACGCATAGGCAAGACGACATTGATACGAGAGGCTTATAAGGATGAGCCTTTTGTCTATTTCTTTGTGGCAAGGAAGGCGGAAGCGGAGCTTTGCGAGGTGTTTTTGGAAGAAGTGAGTGAGAAATTGGGCATCCCTACATTGGGCCACAGCCGCAGTTTCAGTGATGTTTTCCAGTATTTGATGCAGTTGTCGGAGAAGCGGAGCTTCACGTTGGTGATTGACGAGTTTCAAGATTTCTTCAGGGTGAACAAGGCTGTATTCAGCGAGATGCAGGACATTTGGGACAGATACGAGAAGACGTCGAGGATGAACCTCGTTGTGTGCGGCAGTATTTACTCGCTGATGCAGAATATTTTTAAGGATAAGAAGGAGCCCTTGTATGGCAGAAATACGGGCGAGTTGAGGGTGAAGCCTTTCAAACCTTCGGTGTTGAAACAGATTATGGCGGATGCCAAGCCTGGATACAGCCAGGAAGATTTGTTGGCGATGTTTACTTTTACGGGCGGTGTGGCTAAATATGTGAATCAGTTGGTGGATGCGGAGGCTTTGGACAAGGACAGCATGATTCGGCATATCGTGAGTGAGAATTCGACTTTTTTGAATGAGGGGAAGAATAATTTGATAGAGGAGTTTGGTAAGGATTACGGGACGTATTTTTCTATCTTGTCGTGTATTGCCCGTGGCAAGAATACCCGCAGTGAGATTGAGGATGTCATTGGTCGCGAAGTAGGGGGGTATTTGACGAATTTGGAAAAGGAGTATGAATTGATAGGGAAGCGGCAGCCATTGTTTGAAAAGAGTGCCACGAAGAATGTGCGCTATGAATTGGATGATGTGTTTTACTCTTTTTGGTTCCGATTTGTGTTTAAATACAATTATATCATCGAAATAGAGAATTATGGCAAATTGCAGGAGATTGTCCGGCGGGATTACAATATGTTTAGTGGATTGATGTTGGAGCGGTATTTCTACCGTGTTGCCATGGAGTCAGGGGAGTTTACCCGCTTGGGTCGTTGGTGGGATAGAAAAGGGGAGAATGAGATAGACATGATAGCCGAAGACGAACTCAAAGACTGTGTCACGTTCTTTGAGATTAAGCGTCAGAAGGAGGAGGTCAGTATGGCTGTGCTGAAGCAGAAAGCGGAGGTGTTTCTGAATGCCACGCACGAGTTTAAAGGATATGAGGTATCCTACAAGGGGCTGAGTATGGAAGATATGTGATGCCTATTCGCTCGGGGCGGTGTCGTTTTTGCGGAAAATTTTGTAGCCGAGGAAGGCTATGGCGATGGACATCAGCGGCGAGAGGAGGTTGAAAAAGCAGTAGGGCAAATATTCCAATGTAGGCACCTTGAGCACCAACGATTGGGTCATGCCGCATGAGTTCCAAGGTATCAGCACAGAGGTCACGGTGGCGGCATCTTCGGTGGATCGGCTCAAGAGGCGGTTTTCAAAACCTTTGTCTTTGTAGAGCTTTTTGAAAAGTCCTCCCGTGAGGACGATGCTGAGGTATTGGTCGCCCGTCACCATATTGGCCATCACGCCCGTAGCCACGGTGCTGCTCACCAATGAGCGTCGTCCGGTGATAAGTCGGCTAAGGGCGTTGGTGAGGCTTTGCATCATTCCGCTGCCTGTCATCAATCCGCCAAAGGTGGCGGCACAAAAGATGAGGAACACAGTGTTCAGTACGCCGCCCATGCCTCGGGTGGCCACAAGGTCGTTGAGGCTCTCAACGCCTGTGTCTATCGAGGTGCTTCCATAGATGCTCCGCATCAAACCGCCAAAAATGTTGCCGTTGCCTATGGAGGTCACGATGTCGGGTTGGGCGAAGAGCGCCACGATGCCTGCCACGAGGGCCGACAAAAACAAGGTGATGGCTGCGGGGAGGCGCAGCAGTATGAGCACCATGGTGAACAGCGGCACCAGGAGCAGCCAAAGGCTGATGTTGAAACTGTTTTGCAGACCTTCCGATATGGCCAAAGTCTGCACCGCCATGTCGTTGGGGTGGGTGAGGCTTGCTATGAGGAAAACAATCAGGGCAATAGAGAATGAGGGAACGGTGGTGATGAGCATGTAGCGGATGTGGGTGAAAAGCGGCACTTCGCCTACCGAAGCGGCAAGCACAGTGGTGTCGGAGAGGGGCGAAATCTTGTCGCCGAAATAGGCGCCCGAGATTATCGCACCTGCTGTCCATCCCACCGAATAACCCAAAGCCATACCGATGCCTATCAAGGCGATACCGATGGTGGCAATGGTTGTCCACGAACTGCCCGTCATGAGCGACACCAAGGCACATATCAGGCAGGTGACGAACAAAAATATGCCGGGCGTTATTACTTTCAAACCATAATATATAAGCGTCGGCACCACGCCGCTCACCATCCAGCTGCCCGAGATGGCTCCGATGAGGAAGAGTATGATGATGGCAGAGGATATCGACTTGATATTCTCGATAATAGCCCCCTCCAAGGTTGTCCATGGGATTTTGTACCCCAGCATGGCGATGGCCACAACCACCCCCGAAGCAAACAGCAGAGCCGTCTGGCTGCCTCCTTCGAGGGCGTCGGATCCAAAATTGCGTATCACGAACACCAATAACGCTATCAGCACCCCGAAAGGCACCAACGCCATCGCCCAATGCACTTGGGGATTATTGTCGTTCACATCTTTTTGCATATTACTTATGATTCAAATCAAATGCCTCTTTGATTTTGTCCACATAATCCAACTTCTCCCAGGCAAAGAAATCCACCATCTTCTTGTATTCCTTGCCGTTGGCATCGAACATTGAAACCTCGGCGCTGTAGGGGTCGCGACCGATATGGCCGTAAGCCGCTGTGGGGCGGAAGATAGGATTTTTCAACCCGAAACGCTGGATGATGGCGTAGGGGCGCATGTCGAAAATCTGACCTATCTTGCGGGCAATATCGCCGTCGTTCATATCCACATGGCTGGTGCCGTAGGTGTTGACATAAAGTCCCACAGGTTCGGCCACTCCGATGGCGTAGGCCACCTGCACAAGCACCTCGTCGCACACACCCGCTGCCACCATGTTCTTGGCAATATGGCGTGTGGCGTAAGCTGCCGATCTGTCGACTTTTGAGGCATCTTTGCCCGAAAAGGCTCCGCCGCCATGGGCTCCTCGACCACCGTAGGTGTCTACAATAATCTTGCGACCTGTGAGGCCTGTGTCGCCGTGAGGCCCTCCGATGACGAACTTGCCCGTGGGGTTCACGAAAAGTTTGTAGTCGCCTTGGGCGAAAAGGGCTCGGTTGCTGTCGCTGAGCCGTGCCAGCACGCGGGGGATAAGGATGTTGCGAACATCGTCGTTGATCCGTTTCAGCATGGCGCCTTCTTCGTCGAAATCGTCGTGCTGGGTCGAAATCACGATGGTGTCCACCCGCAGGGGCTTGTGGTCGTCGCTGTACTCAATGGTAATCTGGCTCTTGGCATCAGGACGCAGATAGGTCATCACCTGCCCCTCCTTGCGGATCTTGCTCAGTTCGATGAGGAAGATGTGTGCCAACGTGATGGGCAGGGGCATCAGTTCGGGAGTCTCGTTGCAGGCGTATCCAAACATCATGCCCTGGTCGCCGGCACCCTGGTTCTCCTCTTCGGCACGGCTGACACCCTGGTTGATGTCGCTGCTTTGGCCGTGGATGGTGGAGAGGACGCCGCACGAGTTCGACTCGAACATGTACTCGCCTTTAGTGTAGCCGATGTTTTTGATCACATCGCGCACAGTTTCCTGTATTTCTACATAGCCGTTGCAGGTAATCTCGCCGCTCACTATGGCCAACCCCGTTGTCACCAGTGTCTCGCAAGCCACATGGCTGTTGGGATCGCGACGAAGAAATTCGTCGAGCAGTGCGTCAGAAATTTGGTCGGCAACCTTGTCAGGATGCCCTTCGGAAACCGATTCAGAGGTGAAATAATAACTCATACTTTTACTTTTTTGATGTTGAACATAAAAAAGCAAAGATAGGAGAGAAGAGTGATTGTTGGATGAAAATCATGTGTTTAGCATTATTTTTCAGTGGTTGCAATCATTACAAATCTATCCACTTTGCGGTTGCAAAGATACTACTTTTCTTTTAATCTGCAAATAATCTGCAAATTTTTTTGTCGCCGATGCCAACCCGCCACAACGGAAACTGTCATTAGAAAAATAATTCACGACGTGTTGGTGAATAAATTCCGTCAACGAGTTAAATTTTGGCAATAATCAAATAAAATTGCCGATATTTTGTTTTCACAATCTATTTTATGAAAAGGCGTTGGCGGAGTTCTAAGGATTCCAACGTCAATGTCCGACAAAATCCGTGAATGCCCATAAAAAAATTTTTTCGAAAATTCACGGTCATTCACGGTCATTCTCGTTTTTCTTTTCATGTTTTGTGTTGTTCCCGCCAAATTCTCAATTCAAGAAGGCTCCCGCCCCGCTCATAAATCATAATTCGTCATTCCTGAACAAGTAATCATCGACATAGTTCTATGATTTTCTGCGGAAGTATGGTGTTGCCAATGTCATCAATGGGGGTGGTTTTTGTAAAGAGAACTATCTCTACCTCTTTGTTTTTGGTGAATGGTAGCTCCGGCGCTATTTTTCGCAACTCATTGGTGAGGAGGCGTCCGTTTTCGCACGTTGTCCATTTGCATTCACCTATCAGAATATGTTTTTTATCCAACGATTCTGCAACAACATCCAATTCCACTTCCTTATATTCCCCATCAACAAGCACTTGCCCCCACCATCTTCGGGCTTCTGTATACGTGACCCCTCCAATGGTGTTTCCCGTTACAGCGTCACGGCATAGCCTTTCCCACCAATATCCAGTCAGCTCCGGAAGTCTTTGATCCAACAGGTTGTTTATAAGTGCCGTTCTCCCTAACTCAATGAACGACCTGTTGGCTGGCACAAACTTGTAGTGAAAGTATAGGAATGGGTCTGCTATGCGATACATACTCTTTTTGCTATCCTTGACGGACACCCCGAAAGGAATGTCCTTTTCCAAATAACCCAGGTCTATCAGTTTGGAAAGCGGTCTTGAAAGATTGGTTGCAGGTTCATTGCTCTTTGCTGCAATTTCCTTCAGCCTTGTAGCTCCGCCACCCACAATTGTCATGATTGTCGATGTCTTGACAATATCCCTGAAATCATCTCTGAAAAGATGATGGGGCTCTTCGTATAAGGCTCCAAAAGACGAGAGCACATGTTCGTTAATCGCCTCTCTGAGGGTGGCCGAATCCTCACGAAGCTTCCAATACCTTGGAATGCCTCCCCATACCGCGTAGTTCTCAATCGTCTCTATTCCATTCAGCCCCAAGGCTTCCTGCAGATAGGGGAGTCTGATTGGCCTGATGTTGAAATCAGCCTCTTTCCTTCCAAACAAGGGGGACGCCTCGTCATGGGTAAGGTCATACATCATTGTCTGCGAGGACCCACAGAGTATAATGTTGTATTTCAAATTCTCCGAGTCAAGGAGAGTCTGGATTACGGAAGGAAGCGACGGGTCGCTTTCCACGAGATATGGGAATTCGTCAAGGCAAACAGTGAATTTCTCTATAGTTCTATGATTCAGCGTCATAAGAACCGACCGCCAACTCTTGTACTCTGCTTCGTCAAATCCCTCAAAAACCGAGGATATCACATAGCTGAAGTTGGCTATCTGTGTGGCAGCATCAGTCCTGTCTGCCTCAAAATAGATGTCCCTGCTTGTCAGAACCTTCTTGATGAGCGTTGACTTGCCTATACGTCTGCGTCCCCTGACAATTGCAAATCCGGGATTTTTTTGCGAGAGCAATTTTGCAAGCCTCTCCTGTTCTGTCGTCCTGTCTACAAATTTCATATCTTATAGCTTCTGTCATTATGCTCCACAAACATTATGTTTGAAGCGCATAATGTTTTTTCAGACTGCAAAGGTACGAATTTTTTTTGAAATAACGCATAAACATAGATGACAGATGACAGTTGACAGATGACAGTTGAGAGATGACAGTTGAGAGATGACAGATGAAAGTAACTGACATAACTCACACATTGTCATTAAATAAAGTTTACGATGATTTACGGACAGCCTCTAATAATTCATTTTATTTGAAACGAAAATTGCCGTGAGTTAAACGAGAATTCGTAAATTTTTTATAGGACATCAATACAATATCAACATGTTTAAGGTGGGTTCTATAAATTGATTTCTTGGGATTTCGGAGTGATTTTCGAGCAGGTTGCTGTGCAGAACGAGGGAGCGTAGCGGGCTATGAGAAGAAAGCCTGTGGCTTTCGATAGCGTTCCGTGGGACGATAAGCGAAGCGAAATCGAGCGGTGAACAAAAAGTGATAAACAGCAAGATGCCGAAAAGCGCCCGAAATCGCAGAAAAGTATTTTATCTTTCATTATCCTCATACGTTGAATTTATAGAACCCACCTTAAATACAATAATTTTCGATAATTTCCGTTACATTGCCGATAATTTCCGTTATGCGAAGCACGACTCCGAAGCGCCATAGTTGTTGGTGAATACTGCTTTCGTGGTGCCTTCGTCCTACCTTCGCTGTAGGGTCGCTCCACGGTCGCTACGGTGTCGTTATCATGTCGCTTATGGGAGTGACCCCATGGCCATCCAGTCGTCATCCACGCGTCACCCTACGACGGTTCAGCAACGAGGACACTACGGAGGCACCACTACGTTTGTATTCCCAATTCATTTCAAACGCGAATTTTCGTAGCACATTTTCGTTGAAAAAGATATTGGTAGGCTCTAATAATTCAACTTTTTGTTTGTAGGTGTTCGACGGAGAGCCTAATTTTACCGCTTCGCACCAATTTCAGTCTGCAAAGGTACTAAATTATTTCTATTTCAATATTTTTTTTCTACATCTTTCTTGTTGGATTTTCTGGTGGGGGTAATTATCAGTATGTTACGATGAGATTTGTTTTTAAGAATCTTGGCTGTTAGTTGATCCCCAGTCGGGTTATTTGTTCTAATCGGAAGAAATTATAGATCGTATTCTTGAGAAAGATTGTTGATGTCGCCCTCACCAATCCGATTCTCCTCGTTGTTAGCCTGTTCATACTACCTTCTTCAAAACCAAACACATGCTCCACTCGGCTGCGGATGGACGATTTCTTGCGGTTGGAGCTCTTCTGCTCATCTGAGAGCGGATGGCCTCGGAACCCCTTCTCGCAGATTTCATCGAACATTCCCCACTTCGCCAGTATGTCGCATTGTCCGACATAGGCTGAATCCGCATGCAACGACTGACCTCTGTCCGACTCTTCTGCCAAATAATCCAACGCCTGTGAATCATGTAGCGAAGCGGCTGAAACCAAGCTCTTTTTGATGAACTTGCTAACCTTGTCCATCTTGATGTGATTTTTATATCCAAAGTAGTTCTGACCTCCCTTCTGGGTCCATCTTGCATCTATGTCCTTCTGTCTTTTCTTGTTGGGTTTGTCGTTCCACAGCTCATCTCCTTTGCCGTTCTTGATGTCCTTATTTTCATCTCGGGTGTTGTGCTGCTT
>JAZUFY010000033.1:0-40704 GCA_045640925.1 Bacteroidales bacterium | reverse complement strand
CCTTTGCCCTTTTCCCTTCTGCTTCCTATATCCTCCCAAGTGCTTCCGATATGCTTCCGACATGCTTCCGATATGCTTCCGATATGGTTCCGATATAAGAGGTCGGAAGCATATCGCAAGCATTACGGAAGCATGTCGCAATCATGTCGCAAGCAAATGGAACTATATAGTACTTTGCAAGGTTATTCAACATTTTGTCATAATGCGGATTATGGAGAATTTCATCTTTGAGGGAAAATTTCTCTTTTTCTGACACAATATTTCGAGGCGAAATGCGTTATAATTTATTCACGAAACACTACGCCTCATGAAGATTAAAGAAATAACCGACTACCTCGACCTTTGTCTGCACCCTGAATATCAGGAGAGTTACGACAACTCGGGGTTTCTTTTGGGCGACCCCCTGGCCGAATGCAGCGGGGTGCTCACCGCCCTCGACCTCACCCCCGAGGTGGTTGAGGAGGCCATCAGCCTCAACGCCAACCTCATAGCCACCCATCACCCCCTTATCTTCGGCGGCGTGAAACGCATCACTACCGACACCCTCCTCGGGAGCCTCATCCACAAACTCATCCGCAACAATATCTCCGTCTATGCCGCCCATACCAACCTCGACAATCTCAAAGAGGGGGTGAACGGTGTGCTGGCCAGCCTGTTGGGGCTCGAAAACTGCGCCATTCTGCGTCCCCTCAAAGGGCAGCCTTCTGCCGACATCGGTGCGGGAATGATAGGATCGCTCCCCTACCCGCTTCCCGCCGAGGCGTGTCTGGAGCAGGTCAAGGCCTGTTTGGGGCTCCCCATGCTCCGCGTAGGGGCGATTGTGAACCCCGTGGTGAGCCGCGTGGCCATCTGCGGAGGATCGGGCAGTTTCCTTATCGACGACGCTGTGGCGCAGAAGGCCGACCTTTACCTTACGGGCGACCTCAAATACCATGATTTCCAACATGCCTCGAACCTCGTCACCATGGCCGACATAGGCCATTTTGAAAGCGAACAGCATACAAAAGTATTAATTTATTCTATTATATCAAAAAAATTTAGTAATTTTGCATGTTTTATTAGTGAGAAAGGTCACAGCTATGTCAATTATATTTGATTGATTGTCAAGAGCAATACGGCATCGTGCCGCATTGTTTCGGCCTTTCGAAACCGATAAAAAACATTGATTTGAAATAACAAAATAAACAATAACAACAATGCCGAAGAAAGTCACATCCCCCGAAGTCGAACAGCAAGCAGCTGTCGAAACCAGCCGTCCCCTTTATGACGTTGACCTCGCCATCGAGCGCCGCCTCGTCGCCCTCTACACCCTCCAGTTGGTTGACTCGGAAATCGACAAGATTCAAATCATCCGTGGCGAACTGCCCCAGGCCATCCAGGATTTGGAAGACGAAATCGCTGGTCTGCAAACCCGTATAGACAATTTCAAAGCAGCCATCGACGAGCAGAACGACAACATCTCCCGCCGCAACACCGAGATTGCCGACCATCAGGCCACTATCAAGAAATACGAGAAGCAGCAGGACAATGTCCGCAACAACCGCGAATTTGAGGCCATCAACAAGGAAATCGAATTCCAGAACCTCGAAATCCAGCTCTGCGAACGCAAGAACCGCGACTCGAACAACAAAATCAAGGAGCTACACCAGCATATCGACGCAGCCGCCCAACTGATGGAAAGCCGCAACAAAGACCTCGCCTCGAAGAAAGAGGAGCTGGACAGCATCATCGAAGAGACCAAGAAGGACGAGAACCGCCTGTTGGAGAAGTCCAAAGAGATGGAGCAGTATATCGACGAGCGCTACCTCACCGGTTACAAGCGCATCCGCAAGGCTGCCCGCAACGGCCTCGCCGTGGTGACCATCGACCGCGACGCCTGCGGCGGCTGCTTCAGCAAAATCCCGCCCCAGCGCCAGAGCGAAATCAAGATGCACAAGAAGGTCATCGTGTGCGAACATTGTGGCCGCATCCTTGTCGACAACGACATCGCCCTCAAGGCTCAGGAACAACTCGAACAATAAAACTTGCAACCCCTAAAATCTAACATTGCGATGATTCACTATATCAATCCCGAAGAACGTCTGACAATTGCAAAAGTCAAAGAGATTGTCGACAACAAGATGACCTTGGCCCTCAGCGACGAGGCCAAAGCCCGCATCCAGAAATGCCGCGACTACCTCAACAAGAAGATGGAAACCCAGAAGGAGCCCATCTACGGCGTAACCACAGGTTTCGGCTCGCTCTGCAATATCTCTATCAGCAAGGAACAGCTCAGCCAGCTCCAGAAGAACCTCGTTATGAGCCACGCCTGCGGCGTAGGCGACGAAGTGCCCCAAGAGGTGGTCAAACTGATGCTCCTCCTCAAAGCCCAGAACTTCTGCTTCGGCTACAGCGGAGCACAGCTCCAAACCGTCCAGCGCCTCATCGACTGCTACAACAACGACGTTCTCCCCGTTGTCTACCAGCAGGGCAGCCTCGGCGCCAGCGGCGACCTCTGCCCCCTGGCCAACCTTATGCTCCCCGCCATCCTCGGCATGGGCGACGTGTATTACAAAGGCCGTCGCTGCGATGTCAAGGAGGTGTATGCCGAATACGGCTGGCAGCCCATCGAGCTCCAAAGCAAGGAAGGCCTCGCCCTCCTCAACGGCACCCAGTTCATGAGCAGCTACGCCACCTGGTGCATCATCAAAGCCCAGCGCCTCAGCAAGCAGGCCGACATGATTCTCAGCCTCAGCCTCGACGCTTTCGATGGCCGCATCGAGCCTTTCTACGAAAGCCTCCACATGGTACGCCCCCACAAAGGCCAGCTCGAAACAGCCGCCGCTGTGCGCAAATACACCGAGGGCAGCGAGATTATCTGCCGCCACAAAGAGCACGTACAAGACCCCTACAGCTTCCGTTGCGCCCCACAGGTGCACGGTGCTGCTAAGGACACCATAGCCTACGTTGCCTCCGTCATCGAGACCGAGATTAACTCCACTACCGACAACCCCATCGTCCTCCCCGACGAGGATATGGTCATCAGTGGCGGCCACTTCCACGGTGAGCCCATGGCCATGGTGCTCGACTTCCTCGCCATCGCTGTTGCCGAACTCGGCAGCATCAGCGAGCGCCGCACCTATCAGCTTATCGATGCAAAACGCGGTCTGCCCAGCTTCCTCGTGGCCAAGCCTGGCCTCAACAGCGGTTTCATGATTCCGCAGTATGCCGCAGCAGCCATCGTCAGCCAGAGCAAACAACTCTGCACCCCCTGCAGCGTCGACAGCATCCCCAGCAGCCAGAACCAGGAAGACCTCGTCAGCATGGGCGGCAACGCTGCCACTAAGTGCTACCGCGTGATGGAGAACACCGAGCGCGTCATGGCCATCGAACTCTTCGATGCCGCCCAGGCCCTCGAATTCCGCCGTCCCCTCAAGAGCAGCCCCTTCATCGAGCAGCTCGTGGCCGATTACCGCAAAGTGGTCAACTTTGTCGACATCGACCAAATCATGTACAAGCACATCCACGCCAGTGTCAAATTCCTTCAAGACATGGCCATCTGATAGTTTTCCCAGCACGAAAACCGCTAAAGCACCGCAAGGATCAACCCTTGCGGTGCTTTTATGTTCATAACCTTTGAACGTTGTATCGAGCTTATTATTAACGGCGTTACACAGATTTCTGCCTAATTATTGTCCATTACGTCCTATATTACGAAGGATTGCCGAGGACTTATTACGAAAAAAGAGAATGAGGCAGAGTTTTGCTCTTTCCTCATTCTCTTGGTTTGTTTCTTCACTAATAAGAAGGCATCCCTATACACCCACACAAGGGTATGCACTATGTCTATTCTTCATTATTGGCGAGGCCAGCGGCGATACGGGCACGTTTGCGCTCAATTTCGTCGAGGATGATTTTGCGGATACGGAGGTTGGAAGGGGTAATTTCCAAATATTCGTCCTCCCGGATGTACTCCATGGCTTCCTCCAACGAGAACTTGATGGGAGGTGTGGTAGTGGATTTATCGTCGGCACTCTTGCTGCGCATGTTGGTGAGGTTCTTGGCCGTAACAACATTGATGACAATATCGTTGCCTGGGCGTAGACTCTCGCCGATAACCTGTCCGCTATATACTTGTTCGCCAGGCTCGATGAAGAAAGGCCCACGGTCCTGTAGTTTGCTGATGCTGTAGGCTGTGGCTTCGCCCGTTTCTTTGGCGATAAGGGCACCCATCTTGTGGTCGTCAAGTTCACCTTTCCAAGGTTCGAAGTCGGCAAAGCGGTGAGCTATGATGGCCTCGCCATTTGTGGCGGTGAGCAACGTATTACGCAAACCGATGATGCCACGAGAAGGGATGGTGAAATCAAGCTGCACGCGGTCGCCCTTGGTCTCGATGGTGCCTATCTCGCCTTTGCGACGAGTAACAACATCAATCACCTTGCTGGAGAACTCTTCAGGTACAAGGACAGTGAGTTGTTCGATAGGCTCGCATTTTTGACCGTCGATTTCTTTGATGATAACTTTGGGTTGTCCCACCTGCAGTTCATAGCCTTCGCGACGCATAGTTTCGATGAGGATGGAGAGGTGCAGGATGCCACGTCCGTAGACCAATAACGAGTCGGGCGATCCTGTTTCTTCGACACGCAGGGCCAGATTTTTTTCCAACTCTTTGAACAGACGTTCGCGTATGTGGCGGCTGGTGACGAATTTGCCTTCTTTGCCAAAGAAAGGCGAGTTGTTGATGGTGAAGAGCATACTCATGGTAGGCTCATCGACTTTGATAGGAGGCAACGGGTCGGGATTTTCGCTATCGCAGATAGTGTCGCCAATTTCGAACATGACGTTTTTGTCCAAATCAAGCAGCACGGCACATATTTCACCTGCTTCGACGACATTCTTGGTACGTTCCTTACCAAGACCTTCAAAGGTGTAGAGTTCTTTGATTTTGCTCTGAATCTTGGTCTGGTCACGTTTCACAAGGGTGATAGGCTGGCCAGCCTGCAGGGTGCCGCGATTGAGACGTCCCACGGCGATACGTCCGAGATAGCTACTATAGTCGAGGCTGGAGAGCATCATTTGGGTGTTGCCTTCGGGCACTTTGGGAGCAGGAATATGCTCAATGATGAGGTCCATGAGGTAGGAAATATCCTCCGTAGGGGTGTTCCAATCTGCACCCATCCACCCCTGTTTGGCTGAGCCGTAGGCTGTGGGAAAATCAAGTTGTTCGTTGCTGGCTCCGAGGTTGAACATGAGGTCGAAGACGGCTTCCTGAGTCATCTCGGGGTCGCAATTGGGTTTGTCGACTTTGTTGATGACCACGATGGGCTTAAGGCCCAATTCAATGGCTTTCTGAAGGACGAAACGGGTTTGGGGCATAGGGCCTTCAAAGGCATCGACCACCAAGAGGACACCATCGGCCATGTTGAGCACACGCTCCACTTCGCCACCAAAATCGCTATGACCAGGGGTATCAATAATATTGATTTTGTAGCCTTTATAACGAATAGAAACATTTTTGGACAATATGGTGATACCGCGCTCGCGTTCGAGGTCGTTGTTGTCAAGAATCAAGTCGTTGGTCTCTTGGTTTTCGCGAAAAAGCTGTGCCTGGTGCAGCATACGGTCAACCAAAGTAGTTTTGCCATGGTCGACATGTGCTATAATTGCAATGTTTCTAATGTTTTGCATCGAATTGTGTGTTATTTTTGAATTTGCAAAAATACGAAAAAAAAATGACATAGTAAAAAGAGATTAGTGACAGGAAGAACGATAACCGCCTATTCACTGGTCTCTAATCTCTGATTTCTGCAAACAATCTATTCGAGTGTGAATTTAAAAGTACGATATTTAGTTGAAGTCGAAGGGTTTTCGGTGACGATAAGTTTCTCGTTTCCGAAACGCATCAACCGATGGTCATCGATATTTTCTGTAGGATAAGTGGCAAAAAGGTCGTAGAAGAGCGAGAGAAAATCTTTGGAACGGATGTCAATAGTCAGTTCATAGCACATATCGTACTGGGCATCGAGTTTGAAAGTGCAACGGTAATCGGCTGTGTTGATTATCATAACCCCTTCTACTCCATTGCCTGCAGGCATATATGTGATGTCGAACTCTTGGCTCTCGGCGCGTTCATTGCCTACAAAAGCCCCCAAGGCCTGGATGATATGGTGCGCATCTCGGCCCAACTGTTCAGGGATATAATCTGGCTGATTTTGAGCAAATGCCGCACCACTAAAAATAAAGATGAATAATGTGAAGAATAACTTTTTCATATTTAAATCATATTAGTCGTTCCACGATTGTGCCCACCGTTTCGCGCATCTGAGGGTGATAGTCGTTCAAGAATGCACCAGTAGGGCGATTGGCGATGATGAGGCAGACGGTGAGTGCTTCGTGGCCGAGTGCTTTGGCGAAGCCGTAGATGGCCGAAGTCTCCATTTCGAGATTGGTGACAGGGGTGCTGTCCCAACTAAATTCCGCCAACCTTTCGTTGAGCATATTGATGCTCGGAGCCAAGCGTATGTTGCGCCCTTGCGGCCCATAGAAGCCAGGAGCGGTGATGGTGATGCCTTGGTGCATCCCATCAGCGACTTTATCAAGCAGTCGTTGGCTGCCTTTCACACAGTAGGGCTCGGCCAAGCGGTGGTCAAGCTGCATGTGCTGGCAGAAGGCTTGCTGCATTTTTTCTTCAAAGGCCGCCTCGTCATGGCAATAGTAATTGAGCAGTCCATCCATACCCACAGCATAGCGTGATGCCACGAGGCTTCCGCAAGGAATGTCGGCTTGCAAAGATCCACTGGTTCCGATGCGAATCATATTAAGTGAACGGTGATTTGCGAGAGGTGTGCGTTTTGCAAGATCGAAATTCGCCGCAGCATCCAGTTCGGTGGCCACGATGTCGATGTTGTCGCACCCCATGCCTGTGGAAAGGGCTGTGAAACGGTGTCCATGATATGTTCCCGTGAGGGCGTGCAATTCACGATTGAAGGATTCGTATTCCACATGGTCGAAAATATCCTTGAACATGTTCACCCGTTCAGGGTCACCCACTAAAAAGATGTCGTCGGCCAAAGTCTCACCTGTAAGGTGGATATGGTAAAGGCTCCCATCGGGAGCCAATACCAATTCGCTTTCTTTTATTTGAGTCATTTCTTTAAGCTGTCGATGATTATTATCGAGTTGTGCGGGAGTTGGTTGCAGAAGCATTGCCTCGGCTGTTACTGGCAGCAGGGGAATCGCTGCTGCGGGAAGTGCTGGATGAGGATGCCGCACTGCTACGAGAGGAGCTTGAGGAGGTGTTGCTACGGCTGTTGCTCTTTGAAGATGTTGAGTTGCTGCGAGTGTTGCTGCTGGTAGCAGTGGAGGTCGCTGCATTGCTGCGAGTGTTGCTGGAGGAAGTTGCGGATGTACTACGGCTGTTGCTCGGAGTGGTGGCAGCATTGCTACGGCTATTCGTATTTGTACTTTCGTTACGGCTGTTGACGTTGCTACGGCTGTTCGTATTCGTGCTTTCGTTACGGCTGTTAACGTTGCTACGGCTGTTCGTATTTGTGTTTTCGTTACGGCTGTTGACGTTGCTGCGGCTGTTCGTATTCGTGCTTTCGTTACGGCTGTTGACGTTGCTGCGACTGTTCGTATTCGTGTTTTCGTTACGGCTGTTGACGTTGCTACGACTATTGTCCGAATTGTTGCTACGGCTGTTGACGTTGCTGCGACTGTTGTCCGAATTGTTGCCACGACTGTTAGCGTTGCTGCGGTTGACCACAGGAGCCGTGGTAGTGCTGCGGCTGCCCGAAATACGGTCGGTGGTAGTGACATTGTTGGTACCGCGGGTGCTGGTCACACGGTTGCCCGAGCGTGAGGTGGGGTCGTTCTGCACCGCAGTGTTCGAGCGGCTGGCCGTAATGTCGCCTGTCACAGGTATCGGGTCGTATTCATAACCGCCATTGGGGTTGGAGTGATAGCCAGGCATGTTTCTGCCAGGAGTGAAGGGTGAAGGAGGCATGGGGGCAGGATGGCCAGGCATACGGCGGTAGTATGGGTGGATGTGCGGGTAGTTGTGATAGTGCCAACCTGGACGATGGATGTCGTAGTGGTAGCTGTAGTAGAAAGTGACAGGGTGCGGTCCGCGAACCCAGGGGTTGTAGGGAGGCATGGCCCACACAAAAGTGGGACGTGGATGGCTGGAGCGGAAGCGGAGGGTCTGAGCAGCACTGTAGATATTGCCGCGATTGACTAACCAGATGCACTCCATATCGATAGGCATATAGACCTCTTCGCCCGTGTATGCGTCGTAGCCGTAAAGCCAAATCTCGTAGAAGGAAGAAGAAATCTGTTCGGCCCAGACATCGTTGATAAGGACGTATGTGGGCAATTCGTCTTCATAACCGCAGTAGATCATCAGTTCGTCCTCATTGTTGAGCAAACTGACGGCACGCAAGGTCTGATTGTAGGTAAAATACAAGGTGTTCGATGCTGAAGCGGCCATTGTGGCAATCAGCAGGACTAAGGTCAAAAACATCTTTTTCATGGCTGTGAAGTATTTGAGGTTCTTTTATTATTAAGTATTCATTTCATATTAATTATTTTGCAAAGGTAACAAAAAAAAATGGATTGTAATGAAATTGTTAGAATTTGTTGACAATTTTTGGTACAACAGTGCCATTTTTCGAAGGTATTTCAAGATGCACTGCTTGGGCAAGACGCACTCTTTTGTTCGCAATTTCAATGTTCAAAGGCTTGGGGCCTTCGTAATTGATATTGTGCAAAACGATGTTCCGAACACCTTGAAATGGCGTTTTTTGCTTTCGACCATTGTATTGAAACAGCAGCAACTGTCGCACTTTTTTGTCGTATTGCAACGTGAGACCGTCGATGTCCACATCGGGCAAAGAGACAAAATTGTCGAGTTCGTTTCTCCCTGCCTGTGCGGGAGCAATTCTTCCAGCCTTCATCAATGTGTGTTTCTCCTTGGTGAGGTGCCAAAAGCAGCATCTCATGCTGAGGCGAAAATAGGTGTAGGCGTTATAGGAATCCTCAATCAGCACAGGGATAAAGTTGTCGAATTGGCAGCTGTCGAAACTTATTGTACCCACCACTGACGAGAACTGGTTGTAGCTATCCTGCTGTCTGCATCGACAAAACGAGACATCACGTCCATAACAATGGATGTCAAAGCGGTTGAAATCGCAATCCACCATCGTTGTGTTGCACATATTGTTTGTGCCAAAAATCCCCCAATCGGATCGGGCGAAAAGGTGGCTCACTCGTGTATCGCGCAAATTGTCCATCAAAAGGCCGTAGCCCGAATGGTAGGTATGGGAATAGCTGCCTATCAGCGTCACCGAGTCGAGCACCACATCGGCACAGTTGTATATTTTGATGATGCAGTCATCATTGAGCACGCTTTTAGGTGTAACCACATTGATGTTCCGAAGCGTAACTCCGACGCAGTTCTCAATATCCACCAAATACACCCTCGTAGTGGAAGCACTATCGCGCAAAAAAGTGATGTTGCCGAAGAACAGAGGACGCTCATTATCAATGCAGCGACCCCTAATCACGGGAGCCGATTTTCCATCTTGATAAGGAAGAACGGGCGTGTCGCTGCTTCGGAGATTCTTCACTCGCAACAATTCTTTGCGGAAATGGCCGTAGGTGTGATCCTCTCTATTGCGAACCCAGGGGCTGCTATCCATCACCTCAATGAGCCAAGCCGAATCCTTGAGTCTTGGTGCAAAAGCACTGAAATCGCCCTCGTCAATGGAGCGGCAGAGGGTGTCGCTATTGGCTTCAATTGGATCCATCTTAGGACAGTAGCTGAACAGAAAGAGTCCTTTGGTAGTGCTCTTTACGCGAAAGACCACATTGTCGAAGTCGGTATGCGACGAGAGGGGTATGCTAACGGCATTGGAGGGTATTTCCAAGTCGAGGGTGTCGATGCCCGAATATGTAACCGTGGTTCCCGTGGTCAAGGCATCGTTGTGAGTATTCCACAACACCCAAAATCTCGCACTATCGCTGCTCGCTTCCCTGATCCCATAATCCAAAGGTGAGAGAGGTTTTTGTGCCGTGGCCGAGAACAAGAAGAATATAAAAGTCAGTACTGCAAAAAGTTGTCTGCCCATTTTATTGTTCCTCCTCCCAAAAGTCGGCATTGTCGATACCTAACTCTTTCGGGTTGAAAACGGGCTTCTTACCTTCTTTCTGTTGTTTCTCGTAGCTGCGCAACGCTTTGAAGGCCTTGGGCGAGAGCAACAGGATGGCGATGATGTTAATCCATGCCATCAACCCTACCCCCATGTCGCCGAAGTCCCAGATGACTTTGGCCTCCTTGAGGCTGCCAAAGAGCACCGACCCAATGAAGAGCACACGCAACACATACACCACAATCTTCTCGCTCTTGTCGTCACCGAAAGTCTCTTCGCAATGCTCAATTTCTTCCTCGGCCTTTTCGTCACCGCCCTGACGGCGAATACGGTCGATACGGTGCTCGCGAATCTTGCTGAAGAGGTAAATCAAATTGGTTTCAGCATAATAGTAATAGGCCATAACCGTGGTGAAGGCAAAGAAGAAAAGGGTGACGCTGATAACGATGCCGCCCCAGTGCTGTCCCAAGAATGTGCCCAAAGCGGCAATGGAATAACCCACCCCAGGCTGACCCAACTCGACCATCTTCGACTGCACCAAGTACTCACCTGTGGCGGGGTCTACCACGTTGTAGCATTTCGTGGCCAAAATCATCACCGCCGTGGCTGTACACACCAACAGTGTGTCGACATACACAGAAAAACCTTGCACCAGACCCTGTTTCACGGGGTGGTCCACCTTGGCGGCAGCAGCCACGATGGGGGCTGTGCCCTGACCCGCTTCATTGGAATATATGCCTCGTTTCACGCCCCACGCCACTGCAGCACCCATGATGCCACCCATGGCCTCGTGTGCCCCAAAGGCGCTGAGTATCATATCTCGAAAAGCCCATGGAACACTGGAAGCGTTGGCTATGAGCACAATGATCGAAAGGATGATGTAGGCAATAGCCATGAAGGGGGTGACGATTTCGGCCACTGCCGAAATACGTTTCACACCTCCGATAACCACCAATGCGATAAGGAACGTGGTGACAACACCGATAATCCACGGCGCCACATTGAATGTCGTGGAGAACGACGAAGCTATGCTGTTGGAATGGGTGGGAGGCAGACAAAAGGCACACGCAAACACCGCTACGACGGCAAAAATTACCGCCAGCCAGCGACAATTGAGACCCTTCTCAATATAATAGGCAGGGCCGCCACGCAACTGGCCTCCATGGCGTTGCTTAAAAATCTGTGCCAAACAAGCCTCGGCGTAAGCAGTGCCCGCACCGAAGAAGGCAATAATCCACATCCACACGATGGCACCAGGGCCACCGAAGCCTATCGCCATGGCCACACCCACAATGTTGCCCGTGCCCACACGGCCCGACAATGCGAGGGCGAAAGCCTGAAACGACGAGATGCCCTCCTTCTTCGATTTGTCGTTTTTGAACAGCAGTCGCACCATCTCGCCCAAATGACGCACCTGTACAAAACGTGTGCCAAACGAAAAATACAACGCGGCCAGCAGACAGAGTCCCACCAAAGGCCAACTCCACACATAACTGTTCAACAGGGTAATGAATTTGTCCATAGCGTTTAATGTTTAAATAGTTATTTCTTTCCTTTAAGTAAACCGCCCAAAAGATTGCGGCCCAATTTGAAAGCGGTGTTCACCAACTCTCGTTTGGCTTTCGTGGCAGCCATCTTTTCAATGGAACCCAGTATTGACTGGTCTTTCTCTCTCTTCTTCTGACGCTCGGCGGCAGCGGCTTCGCGTTCCTCGGCCTTACGCTGACGCTCGGCCTCTTTCTGCTTGCGTTCCTCCTCCTTGCGGATACGCTCCTCTTCTTTCCGCTGGGCGGCTTCCTCTTTCTCCTGCTGCATCTGTGCCAGGCGGGTGGAGAGAATCTCAAAGGCCGACTCGCGGTCTTCCAGCTTGTCGTAGTGGCCGTACATGTCGTTGGTGTTGCGTATTATCTGTTGACGCTCTTCCATAGTCAGGACCCCTGCCTGACCCTGCGGGGGGAGGATTATGGCACGCTGCACCATGTTGGGGATGCCCTTCTCGTCGAGGAACGACACCAGTGCTTCGCCCACCCCCAGTTCAGTAATAACTGCCTTGGTGTCGAAATCGGGATTAGGACGGAACGTGTCGGCGGCCACATTGACGGCCTTCTGGTCGCGAGGCGTATAGGCGCGCAAAGCATGCTGCACACGGTTGCCCATCTGTCCGAGGATGGTGTCGGGAATGTCTATGGGGTTCTGGGTGCAGAAATAGATGCCCACACCTTTTGAGCGGATGAGGCGCACAATCTGTTCTATTTTTTCCTGCAGAGCCTTGTTGATGTCGTTGAACAACAGGTGGGCTTCGTCGAAGAAGAACACCAGCTTGGGCTTGTCCAAGTCGCCCACCTCGGGCAGCTGCTCATACAGTTCGCTGAGCAGATAGAGCAGGAACGAAGTGTAGACCTTGGGCGAGTTGATGATTTTGTCCGAAGCGAGGATGTTGATGACCCCCTTGCCGTTCTGCGTTTGGAGCAGGTCGAAGATATCGATGGCGGGTTCGCCAAAGAACTTGTCGCCGCCCTGATCCTGCAAAGCGAGGAGACCGCGCTGGATGGCACCCACTGTAGCAGTGGAGATGTTGCCGTAGGCGGTAGTATACTGGGCGCGGTTGTTGCCCACCTCTTCAAGCATCTTGCGCAGATCCTTGAGGTCGAGCAGCAGCAGACCTTGGTCGTCGGCGATGCGGAACACAATATTGAGCACATCGCTCTGCGTGTCGTTCAAGTCGAGGATGCGTGACAGGAGAATTGGGCCCATCTCGCTCACCGTGGTGCGGAGCGAATGGCCCTGTTCGCCAAAAATATCCCAGAAAGCCACGGGCGACCCCTGGTACTGGAAACCCATCTGGTCGAGACCGTTGTCGGCTATGCTCTTTTCAAAATGCACGTTACCTCCGCCGGCCTTGGCCGTGCCTGAGAGGTCGCCTTTGATATCGGTGGCGAACACGGGGATTCCCATGGCGCTGAACGTCTCTGCCAGATTTTGCAGAGTGCAGGTTTTGCCTGTGCCCGTGGCGCCAGTGATGAGGCCGTGGCGGTTGGCCATTTTAGGCATTATTCCGAGAAAGAGGTCGCCACTTTTGGCGTTGATGATTTGGCCGTTGTTGTCAATCATAATGGGTTTGTAGTTTTGTTGTTAATAAAAATTTTAATCCATAAAAAAAGACATATCAAATTCATTAACGTAAAAAAAAATAAAATATTGCCCATCTGTCAAAAAAAACGACAATAACCGAGAATGTCCGAAAACAAAAGCCATAATAAGAATTTAGAACGAAGAGTGGCAACCACACCACTCTTCATTCTCTATTCTCAATTTTTATATTCTCACGGCGTCAATCGGTCGGGCAGTCTTCAACGATGTGGTCGCGGAAGGCTAGTCTCCAAACAGCATGGTTGTTGTAGTCCCTCCACATCCCGCTTGGCACATGAAGCGTGGGAGTGCACATCATGCCATTGAAAGTGTGATCTGTAATTTGTGTATGAGGGAATGAAGAAGGGTTATCAGTGGTAGTCTTCTCGCATTCCGGAACGCTTTGTGCCTTGCAGTAAATATCATTAATGTTACAGCAACGAGCAAAGATTTCAAGGCCCAAATAGGAAAGGTCAGGACCAAAAGTTATGGTTTGTATTCCTGATTCACAAAAAGCATTGTCAGCAATATTGGTTACGCTGGGGAGATTGACAGTGGTGAGGGCCGAACAATATCCGAAAGCCATCTGACCAACAAACGTTACACCTGGCATGGAAACGGAATACAAGTTCCTGCATTCGTAGAATCCATCGGTTCTAATTGCCGCGACACTTTCGGGCAGTTCTATGGATAGGAGCGCCCCTCTCCCTTCAAATGCAGACGAAGGTAAACTTGTTATGTCTGAGTTGAATGTGATGGTGCCTCGCTGACTTGTTGCGTCATAGTCGTGGCGGACGACAGTTTTTCCCCATGCCTCATTTCCTTCTTCAAAACCCGAAAGCTGGCTGGTAGCTGTGTATTTTATCGTATTCGGACGTAGCGAATATTCTTCACAAATGTCTTCGGTGGCGCTGAAGGGCACTTGGTGAAGGGTGTTGCTATTGAAGATGACTGTATTGTTGGTTTGGGCGAGGGTGTAGATGCCGTAGCCGTCGTCCACCTTTACGGTGAGACGGGCACGGATGAGGGTGGGGAGGGCGATATAGAATACCTTGCCTTCGGCGGGCACCTCAACACCGCCCTCGCACTTGAGGGTCACCGTGTTGCCGTTGTTGTCGCTGTTTGTGAGATCTTTCAATTCAGAAATGCTTGTTGTGCCTAAAGGATTCATCATAATAATATTCCCTGTGCCCCAAAGATTGGGGTCGGCTTGGCCCTCTTGGGCATTGGCAGTCACCGAAATGCTGTAAACGCGGAGGGGAAAGTTGGTATTGTTCAGCACCTTCACTGCCAGCACGGATCCGATGTTGTGGAACTTCAGTATGCTGTTGTCGCCGTTGGATGCGTAAGCAAGCATCGGGGCGGCCACTTTCTGCCTGCCGCCCACCTCTTCGTAGGTTTGTTCTGCGGGCAAAGTGATTTTGTATGTGGTTGTAAGGAAAATTGATTTTTCTAACTTGTAGGGATAGCTGGCATAATAAGGGGCAGACAGGCCTGAGGCAGATATGGTGGCTTGGTGCGTTGTGTTGTTCACGGAAACTTGCTTCTCGTTTTCGTTCAGCCACACAATGTCGCCATCGTCCCACACCGCGAAGTCCTGATTGTCGATGTGCATCTTTGCATCGCCGTTGTAGTGCTCCACCTCGAGGGTTAGCACGTTGGTGTCCTCTTTTTGACATGCCGCCATGCCTATCAGCAGGACGACGAAGGGTAATATCAGTTTTTTCATAATGTTGTCCTCGGGGTATTAATTAAAGAAAGTTTCATCGTAGTCGTGGCGCTCGAACTGTTCGTTGCGGGGGCCGTAGTCGCCGAACTCCATCAAAAATTCATCATTGTTTTTTTGGAACGGGTAGCCTTCATTCGAGCCTTCAAAGCCCCGTTCCACCTTGAACTCCACTACCTTCAAAGCGGGGGATTGATAGTTCATTTTTTCCATTTTTCAATCTGAATAATGCGTTGATTTATACTATTGTTTTGTTTGCTGTTTGTTGTAATCAATTGTATATTAACCAATTTACTCCCATATACAAGTTGCAGTATAGGGAGGGTGCTCGCTTGCAAAATTACGAATAATTTTTAAATCAACAACATTTTGACAGAAAAAAAATATCAAAGGTGCGGTATCGCTCCGGCACCATCGACCGCAGAGCCGAAATACCTCCCAAAACAGTTCCTCTGTTATACTCCAAATATTCGACCATTATACGAGACATGTACGACAATAGTGTAGTACATGTCTCGTATATATGTCGTATAAGACATCATGTCACTTGGGAGAAGATTGGGAGAAGATTGGGAGAAGATTGGAAGAAGATTGGGAGAAGATAGGGAGAAGATTATTCGTTTCCATTTTTTTCGACGGATGCCGCGAAGGGCCTCTTCGCCGCCATACAGGGTTACCATATTCTCGTTGCCGCACCGCAGATTTGTGATATTCTAAGTGTCCCAAATTATTTTTAAAATGTGATAAAATGTGATTTTTTTATTCATTTGAGAAAAAAAATGTATATTTGCAATTTTAAATAGTAAAACATATATTATGCAATTATTATGCAACTGAAAGATATAATATCCGCTATGGTCAAACATTTACCGATAATAACGAAGCTGTTGCTGATGCTCACAACTGCTGCGCTGATACCGCTGATGTTTCCCCAATCGGGCCAGGGCGAGCACTACGACTATGCCGAAGGGGGTATTTGGCGCAGCAGCGACCTCGTGGCCCCCTACGATTTCACCGTGCTCAAGTCGAAGGACGAAATGGAGCAGGAGGTATATGCCGCAAAATCACACGCGCTGCTTTATTACCATGTTGACAGCGCCGCCCATCTGAAGGCTGTGAAGAACCTCGAAGCGGTGGCCATGCACCACAAGGACTTCGACCTCCGCCAAATGCGCAGACGTATCGACAGCATCTACCGCCGAGGATATGTGGAGATGCCTCTGGACATGCCCGATTTCGAGAGTCACACCCTCGTGTTGCTTGAAGGCAACATCGGGTCGGAGCACTCGCCGAAGGAGTTTGTCTCATCATTGGACATCACCGACACGCTGCTGAGGGACAGCATCCTGATACCCAACATCGCCTACGATGTGAACCGGACCCAGCTGGAGATGGACTCGCGTCTTTCACTCATCACCGTTTCGACGGGACGCATCCAGCAGGGCGACCTCATCGTGGCCCAAGGCGAATACATCACCAAGGAAAAGGCACAGGTCATTGCCTCGCTTGAGGCCGAAAACGACAATATATACAGGGAGCACTACAACCCTGCAGGACGCTATGCGGGACAGATGATCCTCTGCATCATCGCCCTGATGGCCCTTTACATGTTCCTGAAAAACACCCGCCACCCGATTTTGGAGAACAACCAAAAGGTGCTCTTCGTGCTGGTGCAGATGCTGCTCATGTCGGCCATCACCTCTTTGGTAGTGAACACCAATGCCGACTGGGTGCTGATTGTGCCGCTGTGCATCATCCCCGTAATCATGCGGATATTCTTCGACATGCGCGTGGCCCTCTATGTCCACGTCACCACAATCATCATCCTCGCCAATATGGTGCCCAACTCATTCGAGTTCATCTTCTACCAGCTCATCGCGGGCATGATGTCCATCGTTACTGTGCGCAACTTCGAGAGCCGCAGCAAGTTCTTCGTGGTCAGCGCAGTGATATTCGTCACCTACTCGCTCATCTACACCTTCGGCGTACTGAGCCAGGAGAGTACCCTCGAAGGCATCACTTTCAACCGCTACCTCATTTTCTTCCTCAACGCCGTACTGACGCTGCTGGCCTACCCCCTCATCTACCTTTTCGAAAACATCTTCAGCATGACCACCAACCTCACGCTGCTCGAACTTTCATCCACAAACACCCCCGCCCTGCGCGAGCTGAGCCGACAGGCGCCAGGCACCTTCCAGCACGCCATGCAGGTAGCCAACATGAGCGAAGACATCATCAGCGAAATCGGCGGCAACCCCCTTTTGGCCAAAGTCGGCGCATTATATCACGACATCGGCAAAATCGAGGCCCCACTCTATTTCACAGAGAACCAAAACAGCGAATTCAACCCCCACGACGAACTCGACTATGTGGAGAGCGCCCACATCATCACCCAGCATGTGCGCGACGGCCTTACCCTGGCCCGAAAATACCACCTCCCCGCCTCGGTATGCGACTTTATCCGCACCCATCACGGCACCACCTACACAGGCTATTTCTACGCCAAACAGCAGCAGGAACACCCCGAAGAGTGCACCCCATCCGACTTCCGCTACCCAGGGCCTATGCCCTACTCGCGCGAGACAGCCGTGGTGATGTTGGTAGACAGCGTGGAGGCAGCCAGCAAGAGCCTCAAAGAGCACGACGAGGAGCATGTGAACACTTTGGTCGACAAGATTGTGTTCGGCAAAATCGAGGAAGGCCAGCTAAGCAACTGCAACCTCACCTTCGGCGACATCACCGCCATCCGCACCATGCTGAAGAAACAGATTCAAAGCATCTACCACTCCCGCATTGCCTACCCAACCAAGTAATTGCAAGCAATGAAAAGAATATTCATCCTATTGATGCTTTTGGTATTTGCCGACAAAATGTCAGCCCAGGTGTATACCACCCAAGGGAAAGACTTTTGGCTGGCATTCATTCTCAATCACGAAGGCACAAATAACTATTCCATCACCGCATCGGCCCAAAGGTCATGCTTTGTGACGATAAGTTCACCAAACAGCGGTTGGAGCCAAACCTTCGCCGTGGGTGCCAACCAAGCCGTCAAATTCGACATTCCCCCTACCCACGCTTTCCAACAAGGATCCTGCATCACCTCAACCAAAGGGCTCCATATTACTGCCACCAACACAGTGACAGTTTCGGCTTATAGCCGTACCTTAGCCAGCACCGATGCCACAACACTGATAGCCACCACTTCATTGGGCAGCCACTATTATGTGCAAAACTATCCTCTCGTCAATGTCACCCACGACCTCGCCAAATCAGAGTTCAGTGTTCTTGCCACCGAGGACAGCACAGAGGTTCTCATCAGATTATCTGGCAACACCTCGTGCAATATTCATGCTGGCGATTCTGTCACAATAACGCTCATGCAAGGCCAAATATATCAAGTGGAAAGTCATCTTTCTACAGGCGACTTCAGCGGCACCGAGGTGATATCGAAAAATTGCAAACCCTTAGCCGTATTTGCCGGCAGTTCTTTGGCCACAATACCTTCTGGTTCGAATGTGGCATTCGATCACATTTACCAGCAGATGGTGCCAACATACTGCGCCGACACCGACTGGGTTCTTGTGGCCGCACAAGGTTTTGCTCATAGCGATTTCACTTTACACGACTATGTGCGCGTTACAGCCACGCAAGACAACACGCAGATTGCCAAAGACGGCATACCCTTAGCCACCATCAATCGAGGGCAGACATACGAATTTGACATCACTACAGCCGCCCATATCACCACTTCGCACCCCGCACTACTCTACCAATACATGGCCAGCCGTCATGTTTCGCAAGAGGGAGCTGACAAAGGCGATGCCGCCATGTTCGCTCCAAACTCTGTGAACATGAAGGCCAAGGATGTGATATTCCATACCGACAGCGTGAACAGCCGAGGAACAACAGGCGACTATTACGTCAACCTCGTAGTCCCCACTACCGAAACAAGCCTAATAAGCCTCGATGGCAGTTCAATCTCGGGGTTCGCCAATCTCAACGGCACAGGGTACTCGTATGTGCGAAAACGAATCACACACGGCACCCACCGCGTCATCACCACGGGTAGCGGCTTCATCGGAAGCTGCTATAGCGAAGGCGAGAACTGGGAAGGAGTCTATAAAACCTTGGGAGGTACGGCAAGAATTATCCCCCAAACTATCGGCGACACCATCGACACCGCAGTATGCCTCTCCTCGTTTGTTTTCAACGGTGAGAGTTATCCTGTGCCAGGCGTTTACTCTGTGGGGGGAAATTGTGGAAACGGCGGCACTCTGCTCCGTCTCTCCTCGCTCGACAGCACTATCACCATGCCTGCCTGCGACACCATGGTGTGCGGAAATATCTTTGAATGGCGAGACAGCAGCTATACCCATACAGGCTTATACCTCGACACCGTCCACCACGAATCGGGATGCGACAGTGTTTTCCAACTGAAGCTCGACTTGCAACCCAATGTCGAATTTTCTGCCAAAGTGTCGGCTTGCAAACCTTACGCCACTTTCAACGACAGCATCTATTACGAAGATGGCGAGTATGTTCTACGTTACCCCATAGCAGAAGGATGCGACACCCTAATTCACCTTAACGTGACACTCCACCCCGACTACGACACCCTCTACCTCGTGGAGATTACCAATACTGAATCCTACACCTGGATTAACGGCACGACTTATACCGACAACACTTACGCCGAACTCACTTCTCACAACCAATACGGTTGCGACAGCATCCACCGACTGGTTCTGCACGTATTGTGCGGTGACACTCCTCCGGACAAGCCCTCAACCCTCGTTCCCAACATCTGGGTACCCAACACATTCACCCCCAATGCAGACATAAACCAGCATTTCGGCATCAAAAGCAAAAATGTGGACCGAATGACAGTGTCCATTTACCGTCGCTGGGGCGAGCGTGTCTGCACATTTGACGGCCTCACCGAGCAATGGGACGGCACCAAGAACGGAATACCCTGCCCCGAAGAGGCATACGTATATATCATTCACTACCACATACAAAATAGCAACGAAAAACCCGAACCACTCGTTGGAACGGTTTTATTAATTAGATAAAATAATAAAAAGTAAACATACAATGAAGAAAAAAATCTTTACGCACGTAGGCATCGTGCTGATTATTTTAGCAATCTCGGGCATATATTTCATGCCCATACTTCAGGGCAAGGCACTCCCCCAAGGCGACCTTCAAAAATATGAAGGCATGGCCAAAGCACAAAAAGACTACCACAATGCCACCGGAGAATACTCCACATGGTGTCCCAGCATGTTCAGCGGTATGCCAGGCTATCAGATCACCAACAGTCCTCAGCACTCTATTTTTCAGGTTGCCAGAGATTTTTTCACCCTCAATTGGGCCAATGGTCGCAACGATGTGGGTGTGATGTTCTTATACCTAATTGGTTTCTACATCGCCTTGCTGGCCTTTGGTGTCAACCCATGGCTGTCCCTCTTAGGAGCCCTTGCTTTCGGCCTTGGCAGCTATAATATCATTATTATTGAAGCGGGCCATATCACCAAGGCGTGGGCTATTTCAATGGTGGCTCCCATATTGGCAGGCATGGTGCTCTGTTTCAAAGGATCCTTATCACTCAAAAAAGACAAACACGAAGGAATCGGCAAACTCATTTGGGGCGGGATATTGTTCCTCATCGCCCTCGGCACCCAGATAGCCTTCAACCATATTCAAATCACTTTCTACACAGCCATCGCTGGAGTCATTTTAGGTATTGTGTACTTTATTTACTCTCTCAAAGACAAATATTTTCCACATTTCCTCATCAGCATCGGCGTTTTGGTCGTGGGCGTTCTGCTGGCTTTGGCTTGCAACACACGACACCTGTTGGTGAACCAGGAGTATATGAAATACACCATGCGTGGCGGCACCGAAATTACGGTTACGCCTCAAGACCTCTACGGCGAATCATATCCTAAGAACAACAACACCAATGCCGACGGTCTCGACATCAATTATGCTTTCAGCTGGAGCTACGGCGTTGGCGAGACCTACACCCTGCTTGTGCCTGGGGCCCGAGGCGGTGGTAGCATAGAACCCGTTGACAAAAGCAGTGCATCCTACAACAATTTCCGACAGGAGAAAATGCCGCTTTATTGGGGCGACCAACCCTTCACCAGCGGCCCTGTCTATTTCGGTGCCATCATCATCTTCCTCTTCATCTTCGGCCTCATTGTGGTCAAAGGCCCCGAACGATGGTGGATACTCATTGCCACTTTGTTGGCCATACTGCTCTCTTGGGGCAAGAACCTGATTGGTTTCAATGAGTTTGTGTTCAACTACATGCCTCTATACAACAAATTCCGCACACCCTCTATGAGTTTGGTTTTGGCCAATGTGTTGGCCGTACTCATGGCCATTCTTGCCCTCAAAGAGGTATTCTCCAAAGACAACGACGTCAAGCGGATGCTCAAAGGATTGTATATCTCCGCAGGTGTCACCGTCGGCATCATACTGATAGGTCTCATCACCTCCTCCTCCCTCTCTTTCTCAGGCAGCGCCGACAATGAAATGATGGCTCAATACGGCGACCAATGGGCCCAACTCAAAGACATCCTCGTCCAAGACCGCAAATCGCTGTTTGTGGGCGACTCTTGGCGCAGCATTGCTTTTGTAGCACTTGCTGCCGCCACACTTTGGGGGTATCTCAAATTCATGGCTCAGAAGTCTAAATCAGCCATTGCTATCATTGCCATCCTCGCACTCCTTGTAGTGATCGACCTGCAAGGTGTCGACAGCAGATATTTGAACAAAGACAACTATGTCCGCAATGCCCGTATGCTGGAGATGCAACCTGCCCAATACGACAAAGACATTGACCAAATCGCACTTCAATTCGGCGATCAGGACTACCGCGTGCTCAACATGGCCGTCAACACTTTCAACGACTCCAAGCCCAGTGCCTTCCACAACCAAATCGGCGGCTATAGTGCTGCGAAATTGCGCCGCTACCAAGACCTCATCGACTTCTACATCGGCTACCGCGTCAACCCCAACGTCATCAATATGCTCAACACCCGCTTCATCGTTCTTCGTAACGGACAGGTGCAACGCAATCCCGACGCCTTGGGTAACTGCTGGCTCGTGGATAGCGTGAAGATGGTGAACGATGCCAACGAAGAAATTTTGGCCTTGAACGACTTTGATCCTAAGAGCACTGCCATCATCGACAAATCCAAATTCGACATTGCCTCCACCGCGTTCACTGTCGATTCCTCCGATGCAATCGAAATGGTACACAATGCACGTCCCGACCTCAACAAACTGACCTACAACAGCCATTGCTCCAACGACCGCCTGGCCGTCTTCAGTGAAATATACTACGAACCCGATTGGAAAGCCTATATTGACGGCAATCCTGTCGAATACCTCCGCGCAGATTATGTTTTGAGAGCCCTGATTGTTCCCGCAGGCAACCATGTAATCGAATTCCGCAACGAAGCCCCCTCATTGCACAAACTCGACAAAGTATCACTTGTCTGCTCTATTGTGACCATCCTCCTCATCGGCGGAGTACTCGTTGTTTACTATCGCCGCAAAAAGGAAACAAATAAATAAATCCTTTTCACAACGAATTTTCAAGGGTGCCTTCCGTTTGAAGACACCCTTCTTTTATTCGAGACAGACACATATCCACTTAGAGAATAGTTGATGTGCCCAAATAATAAAACGAATGAGTATGCCCACAATACAGACATACTCATTTGTTTATTCTGAAAAATGATTATTGCAAATCCAATGCCTTACGGAAAAGGTCTCTCACGGCATCTTCTGAATAATTGTCCAAAAATATTTGTCGATTATACGCGTTGAATTTTGGTATGGGGTTTGCGATAATTTCGTTGATGCGGTCAATATAATCTTGTGCAGTATTGCAGCGCCCCCCAGCACGGCGACAGTCGATATTGTAGCCTTCCCACGATTCATCGGTGGCAAGGATGTTCTTTCCATACATCAAACTCTCGCATGTCTTCACCTTCATTCCGCCACCTTTGAAGATTGGGAGCACCATCATGTCAGCCTCTTCAAAATGAGGCAGCAACTCAGGTGCGTTGGGCACCAGTTCGATGTCGGGTGTCAGCCAGTCACAGCCTTGCAGTTTTTCCATACCCTTGCCTACAATGCGGAAACGAATATTGACATGTGGCAGCACATTCTTCACAAACCACTCGATACCCTCGTTGTTTGCCGTAAAATATCCTCCAAGAAAAAGACACAAAGGTTTTTTGTCGGTAAGAGCATCAGTATAGCTTTCACGTTGATATTTATCAGCAAAAGCAATGGGAGCCAGCACATCGGCGGCACGATTATAGCGTTTTTTCAATTCAGAGTTGTCGCGCTCGTTGAGGGCTACAACACAGTCGGCATAGCGACACACATAACTGTCGTTACTGTCGGCACACCCTATGACGACATTTCTGAAAGGAAGATTCTTTTTCAACTTGGCATCGAAATACATGGTTTCGACGTTGTGGAAAAAGGCAATAACGCGACCTTTGTAACCGTTTTGCTTCAATTTCTTTGCGACAATGCCAAAGATACTTCGGTCTACCCACACCACATCATAATTCTCGGCTTTGCGACATATTTCGGACACCCTGCGAGGAGTAAGGCCAAAATAGTAGTTGCGAGGGAAATACCACACACCACGGAGATACTCAAAAAGGCTTCGACGTCTGGTTTCATCGTGCACAAAGTAGGTGTCAACATTACTATCGCCCACTAACGAGGCTATCACATTGTAATTGCGAGTGCTGCACTGCTCGCCACCCTCAAGCACTTTGCCCGATTTTTTATAGCGGATAATCAATACTTTCATAGTTGGAAAGACTCAAATTAAGATATGGGAAACACTATCTACGGTAAACGCGTTCACCCGACGGAAAAGCACGCTTCTTGTGGTCGCCCAAAGTCCACTTGGGATTGGGGGTCATATAGTCATCACCATATAATCTGACAAGCCATTGCTCAACAGCGTCAGGCATATAGAAATCGTGACCCTTGAAGTTGCGACGCGAGAAAGTGGTTTTAATTTGTGGCTTGATGACGGTGGGGAAACCGTCAGTCTTATTGGCTTCACGCCAGTCTTTATTCTCGTGACGGTAGGCAATATAGGTGTAGATATTGTCTGCATACTCGGGGTCATTGGCGAAACGGTCGTCATCAAAGAAATAGAAGAAATCAATGCCCACGTCTTTCCTCTCGTAACGATCCACTACTATACGACCTGTTTCTTTGACATACTGCTGATTGCGAAGCACAAAACCAGCAGCTTTCATCAGTTCATCCATATTTTCAGGACGCTCTGAAGCCAAAAGACCAACATCAATGTCGCAGTCGTGAGGAATGAAGTCGTGTTCACGATATGCACCAAGCAATGTACCAAAAGCGAGGAACATGCGGCCACCAAAAGCACTTATCACCTCATCGGCAACGACAAGTGTTTCGATGCCGTATTTCTTCATAGCCTTCTTCTCTTTACGCTCTTTAAAATAGGTGTCCAATTTCATCATTTTTTGATAAACGCCAAGAGCAACAGCTATTTTGACTAAAATTTTACGCATGATGTAAGTTATTTAGTTTTATGCAAAGATACGAATAATATTTCAGAAAATAAGTGTTTTATGATATGAAATTGTTTTTTCATATTATCAACCACACCCGTAGAATCAGTTTCTCCGTTTTTCAGCCTTAATAGTGAGCATCATGAAAAAGATGGCCATGGCACAGCCGCCGAGGACAAAGAGGAAGTTGACATCCCAACCCCAATTTTGAACCACAAAGCCAAGCACTGTGTTGGCAAAAACGGCAGTACCGAGCAAATAGGTGCAGAAGCCGATGAGGCCTACAGCGGCACCAGCGGCATTCTTAGGCACAAGGTCCATCGCCTGTACGGCAAGGAGCATGATGGGACCATAGATGAAGAACCCAATGCAGATAAGGAAGGTTATAGCAAGGGTGGCATTGGAGCTGAAACGCCAGTAAAGGAATACAAAGAGGGCGGCAAAGATGGTATAGATGATGTTGAGCCAGGCACGGCGACCTTTGAAGACTTTGTCGCTCAACCAACCGCAGAGCAATGTGCCAGGTATGGCGGCAAACTCGTAAGCAAAATAGGCCCAACCAGCATTCTTGATATCGAAGCCATGAGCTTCGGTCAGATAGGTAGGCGCCCAGTCGAGGCAGCCGTAGCGCACCATAAAGATGAAAGCGTCGGCCAGACACACGCACCACAAAAACTTGTTGGGAAAGATGTATCGGGTGAGGATTTCCTTGACGGTGAGCGTTTCCTCGCTCTTGTCGCTATAGTTCTTCGGATAGTCGTTTTTGAACTTTTCGATGCTGCACAACCCTTGGCTTTGAGGGGTGTCGCGCACAAGGCAGTAAGCTATCACAGCCACCAATACGGCTACAGCGGCGGGGAAGGCAAAGGTGCCGATGAGGAAATAGTGGCTCTCGTTGGTACCGTAGAACCAGCTGCCGAACCATAACGCGCCATACACAGCCATGGGGCCGACGAGGGCTCCGCCGATATTGTGGCTGCAATTCCAAATACTCGACATAGTGCCACGCTCGGTTTGGCTGAACCAGTGGGTAATGACACGGGTGCAAGGAGGATAACCCATACCGTTGAACCAACCCACGAGGGCATTGAGCACACACATGATGACGATACTCAGCGTATGGTTGCCGATGTAGGCGATGGGGACAATCATGAAGCACATGCTCACGGCGGCACATATCAAGCCGAGGGGCAGGAACTTGCGGGCATCGCTGCGGTCGCTCACAGGCCCCATCAAGAGGCGGGAGAAGGCATACGCAAAAGCATTCATCGAAAGCACAATGCCAAGCTCGCCCTTCTCAAAACCAAACTGCTCCATATAGGGCATGGCCATACTGAAATTTTTACGCACGAGATAGAAACCCGCGTAGGCAACGAAGGCTCCGAGAAAGACCTGCCAACGCAAAGCCTTGTATTTTTTGGGATTCTCCTGTTCGGGGAGATACTGAGGCTGACTTAAGAAACTCATTTGAATAAATATTTAAAAACAAACATGTTCAGGGATTACGACATATCGACTATCGTCCATTTATCTTTAACTTTCCCTCACGGTACATGCGCATGAGGACATAGCCTTCGAACATGTCGAGGTCTTCCTTTGTGGTGATTTTGATGTTCGACTGGTCGCCGTAGCTCTGATAAAGAGTCTTGCCCATCATATACATAAGACTTGTCGTGTGGGGTTCGACCTTGCTGAGGAGATTCTTCTCCATGGCCTCATCATAAATATCGCAAATATACTGGAAACGATAGCTTTGCGGGCAAGCGAGCTGCACATACTTGTCTCTGTCGACCCAACTTTTCGACTCGCCATTACCGTCGTTGCTGCCCATCAGTTGGAAGCAAGGGGTAACAGAAACCGAGGATCCATGCTCCTTGCACACCTTGATGCCGTCGGAGATGATTTCGGCAGTGGTGAAGGGTGCCGCACCATAGTGAACCATCACGATGTCGTTCTTGTCAATCTTGCCTTCGAGGTTGAGGACTCCGTTGTAGACGCTGTCCTGAAAAGTCGCACCACCTTGACAAATCCACTTAACTTTTGTCAAGCCGTAACGGTCAATCATCTCACGCAAGGTGTCCTCGTAATTTTTGACACACACCACCTCGATGCCGTCGATTTCGGGATGATTCTGATAAGCCTCGATGGTATAGGCCAAAACTGGTTTCCCCAGTATTTCAACAAATTGCTTTGGCACATTGGCACCCACACGGCTGCCGATGCCACCTGCCAGAATAATAGCGTAATTCATCTGTCTATTAGATTTGGTTTTATATTCTTGATTGTTTGATTCGACAACAGACTTGACAGTTTGCGGTTGGAAAGAATTGACACTTTGGCTGTCTGTTTCCAAAATATCGTATATACGCTGCAGGTTGCGCTTGCCGATACCCACCTTTCCGTTCAGCCAACGGCTCACCTCGGTCTCGTTTTTGCCCAACAGAGAGGCAAGTTCGCGCTGGGTCATGCCTTTATTTTGTAAAGCCGACTTGATTTTGTCAATTATTTCGTCCTTATTATTATCCATAATAATCATTTTTTTAAGCAAAACTTAACAACTTAACAAATCCAAAACAACACTAACAATATTATCAACCAACAAGATACAAAATAACATGTCAAGTATATCAAGTTTATTTCCAACTGCAAATATACAAAATAATTCTAACATAGCAAGTTTTTTTTTATTTTTTTGTTTTCGATATGCTGCAACCGGCAGCCTACCCCTATCCCGAACACAACCTGTATCTGTGTGCAGACAGCACACTCCAAAATGAGGTAGACGGTTTTTAGAGCGTCCTGTCTGGACGCAGACCTCCCGTCATGATATACCCCACACATCGGACTTCGTCCTCGATGTGTGGGGTTTTAGCACCGACTCGTCGGTGTGGATGTCTCTCCGAGACATTATTTTGAAATGAGAATTGGGCGGGAGCCACACAAAACATGGAAAACGAGAATGCCCACAAATGTCCGAAAATTATCGTAAATTATTATATTCAAACATGTTGATGTTATGATGCACTATAAAAAATTTACGAAAATTCGCGGTTATTTACGATAATTTGCGTTTGAAATGAAATGAGAAATCTTTTTATGGACATTCACGGATATTATCGGATATTTTCGTTGGAAACCTCAATTGAGAATTGGTTGCCGCTTTACTCATAAATCATCATTCAAAAGAGTGAGCGCTACGCTTAACGAAAATTATCGTAAATGTCCCAAAATTATCGTAAATTATTATATTTAAACATGTTGACGTTATATTAATGCACTATAAAAAATTTACGAAAATTCGCGGTTATTTACGATAATTTGCGTTTGAAATGAAATGAGATGTCTTTTTATGGACACATTCACGGATATTATCGGGTATTATCGTTGAGGCCACAGCACCAACATAGCAGTGCCTCCGTAGTGCCCTCGTTGCTGAACCGCCGTAGGGTGACGCGTGGATGACGACTGGATGGCCATAGTATCGCTCCCCTAAGCGACACAATAGCGACACCGTAAACACCCCATAGCGACCCTATACAGTTCGACGGACGGAGGCACCACGAAGGCACTACCCGCCAACAGCTATGAAAACACCGAATTACACGAGTTTGACGAATTGTTGAAAACATATTATTTCTCTTTACAACCCGTCACATGCTATTTTTTATTAGATTACTATGTAAAAATATTTATATGTCAAAAAAAGTTCGTATCTTTGCAGCATGAAAAAAATGTTATTGTTATTGGCTGTCTTGGCTTTTTCATCAGCCACTGCCTCGGCCCAGAACCCCTCCACCCGTGGCAAGGATTTTTGGTGCACCTTTCTGGAAGTGGCAGACATTTCGTACAGCGACATTTGGAGCATCGTCGTAACTACTGAAAACCCCTGCTCGGTGACGGTAACGAACCCATACACCAATTGGAGTCAGACCATTTCCATGTCCGCCAATTCCTCCCAAAGCATCTCTATCCCCAGGACTCAAGGTTACACCAACGTCAGCGAACAGATTTCGCACAACGGGCTCCACGTCACTGCCTCCGACTCCATCACGCTCTTCGTGGTCACTCATGAAAACCAGGCCAGCATGGACGTCGCCAATGTGATTCCCACCGATCATCTGCGTTCCGAATACATGGTGCAGACGTTCCCCACAAACCGATACAGCAGCATCTTTTCCATCGTAGCCACCGAAGCCAACACCAATGTCGACATAGTCCTGAACGGGCAGACGCTCGGCGGCACCGCCTCGGGCAGCACCCTGCATGTCAACCTCCCCAACGCAGGCGATGTATATACCGTCAAAGGGCCTACCACTGGAAATCTGTCGGGCACCCGCATCATCGCCCAAGGGGGCAAACGTATAGGCGTATTCAACGGCAATGTCTGTGTCTACATTCCCACATATTCGGGTTACGGATGCAGCTGCGACCATGTGGTCGAGCAGTCCACCCCGACCGAATTTTGGGGTTCGGAGTTTGTCGTGGCGGGGTCAGGCACCGACTCTTACAAAGACTATGTGCTCGTCACCTCTCTCAACAACAATTGCCAGGTGCGCGTCAACGGCAACCTCGTCAGTACTTTGACTTCGGGCGGCACATACCAATACGAGATGTCGTCGACATCGGCGGTTGACCATATCGAAACCTCGGGTCCCGCCATCGTCAACCTGTTTTTCCCGACCACTTACTCTTACGGCAACGGCGACCCATCCATGACCACCATCAGCCCTCTGCTGCAAACTGTCAAAAAGGTGCAATTCGACGCCATTCAAATCAACGGAATCACATCGCACCAAGTCAACATCATCTGCAGAACCCCTACCACAAGCCATATCCGCTTAGACGGCAACCGCGTCACCCAGTTTCAAGCCCTCAGCAACACCCCTGGTTACTCATTGGCACGTGTGTCCGTCAGCAGCGGCTTCCATCAAATCATTGACAACGGGGGCGACGGCTTCGTGGCCTACCTTTACGGCAAGGGCCTGCGCATCAGCTATGGCTATACCGTGGGCACCTCCTACCGCTACATAGGCGACCCTTACCTTGTGGTCGACGGCGAAAATGCCCGCAGCCATCCCGACGGCTTTGACATCTGCATCGGCGACACGGTGAACTTCTCCATCGGAGGCAACTTCCTGATCAATGGAGTGCAGTGGGATTTTGGCAACAACGAGTATTCCACCGCCAATCCGACCTCGCGCTGCTACAACGACAGCGTGTCCGATTACAATGTCACGGTGCGAGTCATCTTCACCCCCGACACCAACAACCCCACCCTTATCATCACCGACACTTTGTATACCACCATCCACGTCCATCCCACCTACAACTTCGCCTCCCACGACACCATCGTGCAGAACCAACTGCCCTGGCCGCACGGAGGGCAAACCTTCACCGACGATTGCGACAGCGTGCCGCTCCAACACCAAACCATCTTCGGATGCGACAGCATCGAATACTACACCCTCACCATTTGGCGCAACGACACCACCCGCTTTGACACCATCGTCTGCGACACCGTGCTGCCCTTCACCTGGGACGGCAACACCTTCGACGGCCCTGGCAGCCAAAGCAACCTGCTGCAGACCTCCCACGGGGCCGACAGCCTCATCATCTACACCCTCGACACCATCACCTGCACCATCCCTCCGACATACGCTTATTTCGACACTACCGTCTGCGACACCCTGCTGCCCATCCGTTGGCGCGACACCATATTCTATATCCCGCAAACCTATATCATCAAGACCCGCAATGTGGAAGGGGGCGACAGCACCATCACCATCACCCTCGACACGGTGCATTGCAGCCTTTACCACCCAAGGATATGGGTGCCCAACACCTTCACGCCCGAAGGGGACATCAACCAAGAGTTCAAGATATACCACCACGACATCCTCGAAGCCACAGCGGTCATCTACCAGCGTTGGGGCGACTTCGTAACCCGTTTCGATGCCCTCACCGAAAGTTGGGACGGCACAAAGGACGGCAAGCCATGCCAGCAAGGCGCCTACGTCTACCAAATCACCTACCGCACCCTGGAGCATCCCAAAGAGGTGCAAACCCTCTTCGGATCCATCCTCCTGCTGCGATAGCATGTAATCGCAAATTCAAACAGCCGACTATCTTTTTGTAAAGCCTCCGCAAGTCCATCGTAAAGACGTGTCACCTTCCTTCTCTTTGCGATATGATTGCGACATAATTGCGACATGCTTCCGATATGCTTCCGATATAATGTATCGCATTCATATCGCAAGCATATCGGAAGTATATTGCAAGCATATCGGAAGCATAGTGGGGGCATAGTGGGAGAACTTGTGAAAAATACGGCGAACTCCCCCCCTCTCTCATCTGTCATCTTTCAACTGTCATCTTTCAACCATCTACTCCAAATCTTCTTTGAAGGTGATTTTACGGTTGGCCTCTTCGCCTTCGACTACACAGACTTTGATGCCTGGGAGGTAGTGTCGCACTACGCCGCAATCGTCGGTGGCCCTGAACTGTGGGTCTTGCAGGGCGCGTTGATAGGCATCGCGTATCAAGGGGAGGCGGAAGGCCTGCGGCGTTTGGGCTCGCCACATGGTGGGACGCTCGGGGATGCGGCTGATGAAGTGCGAGGTGAGGGGCGAGAAATGGGCATCCGTGGGGATGTCGAGGCGCACCTCCCAGACGGTGTCGGTGCTCGGAATGCCCACACCCACGGCTTCGTGTTCTTTGAGGGCCTCCGCGACACGGGCGATGATGGCTTGCGACACAAAGGGTCGTGCTGCATCGTGAAGAATCAGGTTCGTATCGTCGGGGTAGTCGATAAACTCCATGATGGCATTGAGACTGGACATATACCGCTCACTGCCCCCAGGAATTAGTTTTTGTACTTTGTGCCAGGTGTTTGCCGCAACAAGTTGCCGCATATATTCCATCCAATCGGGATGCACCACAACGGCCACTTGGTCGATGCCTTCGGCGGCATCGAAAGCGTCGATGCTGCGCTCTATGACGCTGCGTCCTTCAATTTCGAGAAACTGCTTGGGTTTGTCGGCACCCATACGGCTGCCCGTGCCCCCTGCGAGAATGACTGCTATGTTCATGATGGGTTTGATACGGGCATTAATTCTGTTTGATCAAGGCCACAAGACCTGCAAATGCCACCATTACAAGCACCTGCATCATGACAGGTGTGGAGATGAGCGCCACAGGGGTCAGTACAAGGGCCTTCAAGGCGTAGAAGACCACTTTGCCGCCCAGCATGGCTGCGAACATGGCCAAGAAAGTGCCTTTTTTGTTCGCCCCCATTTGGGAACCGATCATTGCGAACAGGGACACCACGGTGAGGTATTCGGCCCCCATGCAGAGGGCTTTGGCAGGTGCGGGCATACCCACGATGAGCATGGACACCAACGGGAGCAATAGGGCCAGGAGATAGGCGTTGCGCCTGTCGTTCACGAACACCATGCCCAGCACCAGGAAGAGCAGCATGGGGTTGAACTGATAAAGCGGGAGGGCCGTGAGATGGGATATGGCGGGCACAAGGCACGCTGTGGTGAGAAGGAGGATGTCGATGAGGGCGGTGCGCATCAAAGACTGTTTTTTTACATTCGTGTTGACCATAGTTTTTGTTATTTGAGATTGCAAAAGTACAAAAAAAATACAATATAATATGAAATATCTATTTTTTTGTGTATTTTTGCACTCCGAAACAACAATACATACAATGAAAAAACCACTGAAAATCACGCTTATAGTATTAGGCAGCATTATTGCTTTCGTATTACTCGTTCTTCTTTTCGTAACCCTCTTTGGAGGAAACATCGCCAAGAACTATGTCAACAAACACGCCGAAGAGCTCCTCGGACGCAAGGCGAATGTGGAGCATGTGGGTATAAATCTGTTTTCCGGACATGTGGCCGTTAACGGCCTCTCGGTGAAGGAAGAGAACGGCACCGACCAGTTTGCGGGATTCGACACGCTGGATGTCTCGGTGAAGCTTGGCAAACTGCTCAGCAAGGAGGTGTATGTACGCCACATCACCCTGGCAGGCCTCGATGTGCAGGTGCTGCAAAACGGTTCGACATTCAACTTCACCAGCCTTATCGACCATTTCAAGAAGGACACCGCCCAAGTGGAGGAGGAAAAGGACACCACTCCCAGCGACTGGGTCATCAATCTGCACAATATACGCCTCAACAGCGAGCGGATCTACTATGCCGACCTCCAACGCAACAGCCATTGGGGCATCAACGAGTTCAACCTCATCGTGCCCGATTTCTGCATCGGCGGCAATGACGATACCGACGCAGGCCTCACGCTGGCCCTGGCCGAGGGCGGCGAACTGAAAGCCGATGCTGCCTACAACGCCGTGAGCAACGATTTCAATGTGAAACTGAGTATCACCAACTTTGCCTTGAACCAAGCCAAGCCCTACGTTGTGGACATGGCCAACATTGAGGATATCGAAGGTCGTTTGGGCATCGACGCACAAGCCACGGGCAACCTCAGCAAGATTATGGACATGGTAGTGTCGGCCAAAGCCTCCATCGACGGGGTGAACGTCCTCGACAACCACAGCCACTCGGTGGCCTCGCTCCAGCATCTGGGCGTAGACCTCAACAAACTTGTGCTCAGCCAGAACCTCTACGACATCAGCAGCGTCGAACTCCGCGGCCTCGAGGCCCGCTACGAGCTGTTTGCCGACAGCACCAACACTTTCAGCCGCTTGATGAAGCCGAAAAAGATCACCCCCGACACCACGCAAGCCGAAAAACAGCCTGCCGACACGGCAAGCCAGCAGAACAAAGCACCCATGCAGCTACGCCTCGGACACCTGTCTTTGAGCGACATCAATTTCACCTACGCCGACCACACGATGCCTGATGATTTCGTCTTCCCTGTGACGAAAATCCGCGTTGAGGCCGACGACGTGACCCTGAACGGCAACAACAACGCCCGCATTTTTGCAGGTCTGCCCAACGGCGGCACGGCCATGATAAACTGGAGCGGCAACATCAGCGATTGGAAGAGCAACCAGTCGCTGCGTCTCAACATCAAGAACCTCCACCTCACCGACCTCAGCCCCTACATGGTGGCATACTTGGGGCAGCCATTCACCGACGGCGTCTTCAGCTTCACCAGCTACAACACCATCCGCAACAGCAACCTCGACGGCAAGAACCGCATAGACATTTACAAGCCCACCGTGGGCGAGCGTCGCAAGGATGTCAAAGATGCCAAACACCTGCCCATCAAAGCCGCCCTCTACATCCTCAAAGACAAGGACGACAAAGTGATACTGGATGTGCCCATTGCTGGCAATATCGACAATCCCGAGTTCAACTATATGAAACTGGTGTGGAAAACCCTCGGCAACCTGCTTGTCAAAGTGGCCACATCACCGGCGCGTGCTTTGGGCGACCTCTTCAAAGGCGACAGCGACGAGGTGTTCATCACGATTGACCCCGCTGAAGCCGATTTCACCTCCGAACAATATTATCAGATTGACAAAGTGGCCGATATGGCCAAGTTGGACGAAACGGTCATCTTGAACCTCGAATTGCAAACCAAGCCTTCGGAAGACTCCGTTATCGTGGCCAACAACAACCGCCGCAACAAGATTTTGCAGCACCATTTGACTGAGCTGGGCATTCCTGCCGAACAGGTGGTCATCACCTCAGCCACACCCAACGCCGACCTCAAGAAGGAAGGCTACGCTGTAACAACTGAATTGAAAATTGAGAATTGAAAATTGAGAATTGGGCAGCAGCCGTTTTGAATTGAAAATTGAAAATTGAGAATTGAGAATTGGGCGGCAGCCGTTTTGAATTGAGAATTGAGAATTGAAAATTGAGAATTGAGAATTGGGCGGCAGCCACCTAATCACTAATCACCAATCACAAGTCACAAATCACTAAAGAATTGAACAACACGGTACAAAAGAAACTATTTTCGGGACTCTTCTGGGTCTTGCTGCTCAATCTGCTGATTAAGCCTTTTTGGTTTTTCGGCATCGAGGTGGGTGTGCAGAATGCCGTGGGTGCCGAGGCGTATGGTTTCTATTTCACCCTGTTCAACTTTGCCTATATCTTCAACATCCTCCTCGATATCGGCATCACCAACTTCAACACCCGCAACATCGCGCAGCATCCCCAGCTTATCGACAAACACCTCTCGGGCATCCTCTGCGTCAAGTTGCTCCTGCTGGCTCTTTATGTGGTAGTCACCTTCACGGTGGGGCTGCTGCTGGGCTACACTTCGCGCCAGTTCTATCTCTTGGCCTTCCTCACCTTCAACCAGTTCCTGAACTCGCTGATACTCTATCTGCGAAGCAATTTCGAGGGGCTGCTGCTGTTCAAGTGGGACAGCGTCATCAGCATTCTCGACCGTGTGATAATGATACTCATTTGCGGTGCATTGCTTTGGCTGCCAGGGCATCCCACGTTTCGTATCGAGTATTTTGTGTATGCACAAACGGCGGCATATCTCCTCACCGCTGCTACCGCTTTGATGGTGCTCATGCGCAAGACGGGTTTTCGCCGTCTCCATTTCAACTGGCCTTTCACCCTCGTGGTGCTCAAACAGAGTGCCCCCTTTGCCCTGTTGGTGCTGCTGATGGCCTCCTACAATCGTTTGGACCCAGTGCTGCTGCAAAAACTCCTGCCCGATGGCGATTATCAGGCGGGCATCTACGCCGGCGCTTTCCGTCTTTTGGATGCCCTGACCATGGTGGCCTATCTGGTGAGTGTTCCGTTGCTGCCCGTTTATTCAAAATTGACAAAACAAAATCCCGAATCGGGAAATCTGTTAAAAGATACCACTCGGATGGTCTTCTCCATGATGATGGTGTTCTCCGTCATGGCAGCGGTGCTGTGCTATTTTATGGCCGACCCGCTGATGGATCTGCTTTATCGCAACAACCCCGTCGAATATACCCCTGTGTTCAAAATACTGGTGTTCGGCATCATCCCCATTTCCATAACCTACGTCTTTGGCACCCTCCTCACCGCTGTTGGGCGTTTGCGACAGTTGAACATCTTGGCGGCTTGCACGCTGCTCATCAATGTGGCCGTCAACCTGCTGCTGATACCGCTGCTGGGTGCCGTGGGTTCGGCATGGGCCAGTTTGGCGGCACAAAGCTTTATGGCCCTCACCCAGTTGGTGATAGCCCTGCGAATCTTCAACCTGCGTCCCAGCTGGGGCTACATACTAAAACTCCTCTCATTCACGTTAGTTATTATAGGTTGCAACCTGGTTCCCGTAGGGTCGATGTGGGTCAGATTGGGCCTTGCGGCCGTTTTGGGAGGAGCAGTGTCGATGCTGCTGGGATTGATAGCCCCATTGGAAATAAAGAAAATATTAACCGAAAAATAGATATATACTATGAAAAGAGCATACGTTTTCCCAGGACAGGGAGCCCAGTTTGTAGGCATGGGCAAAGACCTTTACGAAGGCAGCGCACAGTGCCGCGACATGTTCGAGCAGGCCAACGACATCATCGGTTTCCGCATCACCGACCTCATGTTTGCCGGCACCCCCGACGACCTCAAGCAGACCAAGGTCACCCAGCCCGCCATCTTCCTCCACTCCGTCATCCTCGCCGCCTATATGGGCGACCAGTTCCGCCCCGACATGGTGGGAGGCCACTCTTTGGGCGAGTTCAGCGCCTTGGTGGCTGCCGGAGCCATGCGCTTTGACGACGGATTGCGCCTCGTCATTGCCCGTGCCAACGCTATGCAGAAATGTTGCGAGCAGCACCCCTCCACCATGGCCGCCATCGTCAAGTTGCCCGACGATGTGGTCGAAAAGGTGTGCGACGAAATTACTGCGGCAGGCCACATCGTGGTGCCCGCCAACTACAACACCCCTGGCCAGCTGGTCATCAGCGGCACCCTCGAAGGGGTGGCCGAAGCCTGTGCCAAACTCAAGGAGCTCAAAGGTCGTGCCCTGCCTCTGGCCGTGGGAGGAGCCTTCCATTCACCCTTGATGGAGCCTGCCCGTGTCGAGTTGGCCGAAGCCATCGAGAAAACCCAGTTCCACCAACCCGTCTGCCCCTGCTATCAGAACGTCTGTGCCTTGCCCGTCAGCGACCCCGACCAAATCAAAGCCAACCTCAACAAACAGCTCACCTCGCCCGTGCGTTGGACAGCCACCGTGCAGAACATGTTGGCCGATGGTGCCCAAGAATTTGTCGAAGTGGGCCCCGGCACAGCCCTGCAAGGCATGGTCAAACGCATCAACGCCGAAGCTAACGCCCACAGTGTCGAAGTCTGATAGTTGAAGACTCGTCAACCCCAAATCTCCGCTAAAAAATCGAGAAAATGAGAAAAATCTTTATTCTATTCATTGTGCTCCTGGCTGCCATACCTTTGCGGGCACAAATCTACATAGGGGTGCGAGGCGGCATCACCCTCCCCAACGGTTTCTATGCCGACTCGCGCATGAGCGACAACGAGTGGATGTTCACTCAGGGCCATCAGAAACGTGCCGGAGCGGGGAAAGGCTTTGTGGCAGGTTTGGAAGCACGCTACGAGATGCCCTTCCTGGGCGGCCTCTCCGCGGTGCTGGATTGCGACTATCTGCAGAGCAACATGAACAAAGACGTCACCAACTATTTTGAAACCGCCTACGCCCGCAAGTTCGCCAATTGTGACGCCTACGAGATGCAGCTGCCCCAATTCCGCCACATCCCCATCCTTCTCGGCGCCCGCTACAGCTACCCTTTAAGTACAGGCTTGGACTTCTACGGCCAGGCCCTCTGCGGCCTCAACATCCGCATGGTCTCCGACTGGACCCTCTCGTATGCCAGCGGCGAATGGGTGGCCAGCGACGGACAGTCGTTCAGCAATTTCAGCACCGTTCGCACCTACACCTACGACAACGCCGTCACTTTTGCCTTCCGCCTGGGCGTGGGCATCATGATACGCAAAATGGTGAGCCTCGAAGCCAGCTACAACATGTTGGGTCGTAGCCCCCTGTCGTGGACCTATACCTGCAACGACACCTACAACGTCTACGGCGATGTGCGTGAAATACCCACTGAAACCCACGAAACCTTCACCGATGTCAACCCCACAATGGTGTTAGTAACCCTGGGTTTCCACCTCAACCCCTTCAAAGGTCTTCGCCGCAACGTCCAAGATTGGTGATTTTTGAATTTTCCATTCTTTTATGATTCGGTTAATTCGAGATATTCAAACAACCCAAAGCAGGCTCGGATGTAAATCCGAGCCTGCTTAGTATAATGATTTCTAATCCTCAAAAATTTATAATGAATTATTTGAAGCGGATTGTAAATCCTTATATTTAATTGTGTCAGATTGTAAATCCGACACTACGGTATCTCTCAGAACATCCCCGAGAACGGGGGTTTTATTTAGAAATGCCCTTATGTTTAGAACCGCTTAATCTCATCCGTCGAACTCGACTCAATTTTATGATTGATTTTCTTCAGGCCGAAATTGTATTTCAGACTGATTAGAAACAAATACCGTGAATTGTAATCATAGTCGTTTGACTGGTATTTGTAACTGTATTCAAACACTTGGAAACTGGTGAAAAAGTCATACTTGACAAGGCCTTGGATTGTAAGTTTGTCCTTGAATAGTTTTTTTGAAAAACTAAAATCCGTATCAAGACGCTTTCCTCTTTTTCTCATGCCTTGGGCTGGACGATAAAACTTCACGTTGAAATCCAAATTCCAGCCATCAGGTAAAGAAAACTGGTTGATGAAATTGAAATAATAAGCAGGATAACGGAACTCATATTCCACACCATCATCAACAATGACAACGGGACTGTACGAAAAAGATGTCGATGGCTGTATATGCCACCATGACGTCAAATCGAAACTACAGCCTACATTGACCGAAACGCTCCATGTGTTCTTGACATTATCATAATACAACGTGTAATTCTCAATCATCACAGAATCATTTACATACATAAGATTAGTCGGGTCTTCGATGTAAGAGAAAGAAAGACCGCCAAAAAGCATCTTGTTGTGCGAAAGGTTGAATGCAACGCTATTGTACATGGTAGGTTTCAGCCACGGATTGCCATGTCTCGTTGACAGTGAATTAATGTATATCATGCTGTTATTGAGACTGCTGTACCCCGGACGGATAATCCTTCTCGAAACCGTCAGTCGGCAAGTCGTCTTGTCGGTTATCTGATAGCCGACGGCAATGTTCGGGAAAAACTGCAAGTTATTGTTTAGAGTATTGTTGTTTTCCGATATATTATCAGTATTGGTGTATTCGCCGCGAACTCCCACATTATAACTGAATCTGTTGACCTTGAACGAGAACATGGCGTATGCGGCAAACAGTCTTTCCTGAAACAGCACATCGTTGCTGAAAACACTGTCCGTAATCCAAATGCCGTCAATCAATCTGTTAAAATCCAGTCCGCTCTCCGATCTCACATCCGAAAACTTAAATCCAAAGTCAAACTTGCCCTTCGATTTTAAGACAGGCACCGTCAAATCAGATTTTATCGAATACAGTTTGTAATTGTTGTTAAAATCAAACTTCATACTATCGGCAGCCGCACCCGAATCACGCTCAGAAATATCATCATGCGAGTCAATGGAATAAATGGTATAGTTGCCCAAGACGGTCAGTTTCACACCCGAATCCCATTTATGATAATAATTAAGCCCCATCGAGTTTTGGCGCGACTTGTCGAATATGTTTTTCTCGAGATATGAAGTTGGTAATTCGACAAAGTTTTTCGTTATAAACATGTTGGATTTCGACAATTCATCCGCACGATCCGCGAAGCCATCAAAATAAGCATCAATTTTGCCGTTTTTGTTTATATCATATTGAACATCAATCGTATAGCCTATTTTTTCAAAATCTCCTTCATCAATATGATCCTTTTGCGCCGAAAAATGATAATCCTCTTTTTGGTAGCGTTCCATTGTTTTTTCAATTGATTTTTCACCGCCTTTCTCGCCGTTTACGCTGGCATAAACATGCAGTTTTTTCCCTTCGTATGATAATTCAGGAATCAAGGATGTCTTGCCTCTTTTGCCTTGCGAATAATTCAGCGTCACCGATCCGTTCAGTCCATCTCCAATGCCTTTTTTTGTGATGATGTTGATGACGCCGTGCCCTTCCGCTTCATATTTCGCCGACGGATTATCAATGATTTCAATCTGCTGGATGCGAGATGAATTTATCAACTTCAATTCGTTTTCGCTTCTGATTTGCCTTCCATTGATGAGTATCAGCGTCTTGTCGCGCCCCGCCAAACTTATTGTTCCATCAATATCGGTAATGACGTATGGCGTGCGACGGAGCACATCCGTAGCATCGCCAGCGTTGCTGATGGTCGTACCGCTGATATTGTAAACGAATTTGTCATCCTCTATCGTCATAAAGGGTTTCTTTCCCGTCACGACCACATCACCAAGCATTATGGTATCACTGATGAGGGAATTCAACGAATCGAGCATTTTGTCTCCGACAACTTGTGCCGACAAACAGATTGGAAGTAGGCTTATTGCGAGCAAAATGCAACTAATCTTTCTCATAACATAATGGGGTTTTGTCTACTTGTAGAGTTGAATAATGAAGTTCAAGAGCACGTTCAAGGTTTTCAATTTTAGGATTGCAGAGATACTTTTCATAATCTTTTCCATTGTAAATGGATTGATGCCTATCTCCGTTTTCCTTATGCTATAATAACGCCTCGTCGCCGAATATATTGCCCTCGTCCCTAACATTTTCTTCTGCCTCGCCGCAATAAATTCCTGTCATCTAAAATTCGACTAATGGAATACACGACAACATCCTCTCTTCCCAACAGCCTTGTCAAAAAAAGAGTTGCGGAAGACGAGTGACGAGCAATCTGTTCTCTATGATAATTCATGTTGTTTTTTATTTCTGTTTCCCCCAGCAGCCCTACAGGGTATTACAAAAAGAAAGCGGAGCCGCTGACTTCGCGTTTCACTGTTGTGGGGTTAGGCTCCCGAAAAATATGAGGGCGATTTGTACGACTCCACTTGAAGGTATTCCGATGTTACTCGAATACACTTCAATGAAGCTACTCTCTTCGCTCTGTATTTTTCTATTTGTGAGTGCCTAATTCACAGCAACAGAGTATCAAAAGTACGCTTTCGATAGGTTTA
>JAZUFY010000032.1:0-8493 GCA_045640925.1 Bacteroidales bacterium | reverse complement strand
TTAATTCTGCTATTGTTGGCAGTATTATTTGCGGCTTTCTTCGACGGACTCTTTGATGAGCTGGAAGGTGGCTTCGATGTCGTTGTCGAGACCCATGCTGAAACGGATGAGGCCTTCGCTCATGCCCATTTCTTTCTGGATATCCTCGGGAACTTCGGAGCTGGTGCTCTTGCCACTGTTGCTGAAGAGGGTCTTGAAGTAGCCAAGAGAGACGGCGAGGTAGCCGACACCTTTTTCTTGCATGATTTCCATAATCTTGCTGGCGCTGGCAGCGGTACCCATGTCGATGCTGATCATGCCGCCGAAGCCGTAGCCCTCGTTGCACATGCTGCAGAAGAGGTCGTAGTCAGGATGCTCGGGCAAACCAGGATAGTTGTATTTGAAGCCCACCTCTTTGAAGCGCTTGGCAAGGTACATGGCGTTTTCGCCGTGTTTCTTCATGCGGATGTGGAGGGTGTGGAGGTTCTTGAGGATGGAGGCGCTGCGCATGGGATCGAGCACGGGGCCGAGGAGCATGCAGGTACCGTTGTTGACGTCGATGAGGCTGTTGATGTATTCGGCAGAACCGCAGATAGCACCAGCCACACAGTCGTTAGTACCGTTGACATACTTGGTCATGGAATAGACGGTAACGTCGGCACCCAGTTTGCAGGGGCTGAAAATCATAGGAGTGAAAGTGTTGTCGACGATGAGTTTGGCACCGTGGGCGTGAGCCATTTTGCTCAGCTCGGGAACATTGGCGATGCGGAGCAGGGGGTTGTTCATGGTCTCGGTGTAGACAACCTTGGTGTTGGGGTGCTCGTTGAGGGCTTTCTCAACAGCCTTGAGGTCCTGCATGTTGACGAAAGTGGTCTCGACGTTGAACTTTTTGAGGTAGTTGGCCATGAAGGCGAAGGTGCCGCCGTAGGTGGTCATGGAGCTGATGATATGGTCGCCCGACTTAACTTCGTGGATAAGGGCGGAGGTGATGGCGGCAAGACCGGAACCGGTGACCCAAGCGGCCTCGGTGCCTTCCATGGCTGCGAGAGCCTGGCAGAGGGCGAGGTTGGAGGGGTTCCAGTGACGGCTGTAAAGGAAGTAGCCTTCGGTTTCGCCGTGGAAGGTCTCGGTCATGAGATGAGCCTCGGGGAAGGTGAAGGTGGCACTGTCGCAGATTGCGGGGTTGACGCCACGGTTGGCATCACGACCATCGATACGCTGAATAGCGGTTGCGGGATCAAAATTTTTCATGTTTGTAGTTTTTTATTGGGTTGTTATTAATTATTATTGATACAGTAAAAATACGGTGTTGCGTTTGTGGAGATTGGGGACATCGGCGATCCACTGCCGTGCGGGGCGGGCGACGATATACTGCGAGGGGAGCGAGATGTCGCAAGCCACACAGATGAGCGTTGAGGGTTGGAGTGTGGCGGCAAGTTCGGCGAGGAGCTGGTTGTTGCGATAAGGGGCTTCGATGAGTATCTGCGTCTGGTGTTCGCGATAGATACGCTGTTCCAAGGTTTTGAGGGTGCTCTGGCGCTTGACTTTGTCGATAGGGAGATAGCCTATGAAGGCGAAGTTCTGTCCATTGAAGCCCGAGGCCATAAGCCCCATCATGATGCTGGAAGGCCCCACGAGGGGTACGATGGGTATGCCACGACGCTGTGCCATGCGGGTGATGAGGGCGCCTGGGTCGGCCACACAGGGAAGCCCCGCCTCGCTCATGAGGCCTATGTTGCAGCCTTGGGCGATGGGGTCGAGGTAATGATCTATCTCCAACTCGGAGGTGTGTTCGTTGAGTTCGTAGAACTGGGTGTCGTCGATGGGGTGCTCATAGCCCATACGCTTGAGGTTGCGACGGGCGGTGCGCAGCTCTTCCACAATGAAATGGTGGCAGGTGTTGAGCATCGCCTTGTTGTAGGGGGGCAAGGAGATGTCGACATCGTCGGCACCAATGGGCACGGGGAAGAGTATCAACGAAGGCTGGGTCATACCATCTTGAGATAGCTGATTTCCTTTCCTGTGAGTTCACGATAACGTCCACGGGGGAGGTCCTTCTTGGTGAGGCCCGCAAAGACCACACGGTCGAGCTTGTGGACATTGTAGCCGAGGTGCTCGAAGATGCGGCGGACGATGCGGTTTTTGCCAGAATGGAGTTCCACACCCACAATACGTTTGTCCTCGGCACCCTGCACATACTGCACATCGTCAACATGGATGGGGCCGTCTTCGAGTTCGATGCCTTCGAGCATCTGCCTCATATCCTCACGGGTGACGGGCTTGTCGACCTCTACATGGTAGATTTTGTACACCCCTGTGGAGGGATGGGTGAGGTGGCGCGCCATATCGCCGTCATTGGTGAAGAGGAGCAGACCCGTAGTGTTGCGGTCGAGACGACCTACGGGATATATACGCTCGGGACAGGCGCCGTCGATGAGCATCATCACGGTTTGACGCTCCTGCGGGTCGTCGAGGGTGGTGATGAAGCCCTTGGGCTTGTTGAGGAGGAAATAGCGCTTGCGTTCGGAGTGGAGGGTCTCGCCGCCGTAGTTCACCACATCGCCTTCGTGCACTTTGAAGCCCATCTCGGTAACCACCTTGCCGTTGACCATGACACTACCTGCGGCAATGAGTTTGTCGGCCTCACGGCGAGAGCAGATACCTGCGTTGGCGATGTATTTGTTGAGGCGGGTGGTGCCGTCATCCTCACGAGGAGGTGGCGGAGGAGTTTTCACACGAGGCTTGGGAGCCTCACGACGTTTGCGAGGAGCTTCGCCGTCACGCGAATCCCTGGGGCCGCGTTTCTCACGGAAGTCGCGAGATCCTTTGGAACCACGATTGTCGCGGTATTCGCGTGAATCATCGGACCTGCGGTTATCTTTCGCGAAACCCGACTTGCGGGGGCGACGAGGGGCCTCATCGTTGTTGTCGCTGCGCGAAGAATAGGCGCGGCGGGGGGCGTCATCGCTGCTGGATCCTATAGGACGCGAAAAATGTTTGCGATGACGAGGGGCGGAGTCGTCGTCCCTATCAGAGTGGGAATAATTGGATTTGCGAGGACCACGAGCGTCATGTCCGTCTCTGGGAGCTCGGTGGTCGTTGTTGCCGCCCTCGCGGCGGTAGTTCTGATTCTTTTCCATGTTGTTTATTTTTTGTTACCAGTGGTAATATCTGGGATGGCATAAGCCATTCTCAATTTTCAATTCTTAACTAATAAGGGCTCCCGCCCAATTTTTAATTTTCAATTCTCAATTTTTATTGTATCACTTTCTCATTTTGTAAGGAAACGCAGCATCAAGTTCCTGTTTGTGGCGAAGGTCGGAAACCTCTTGTGCCAACATTTGTAATATGTCAAGCTGCATAAACTTGAGCCACGATATGGCCTTGTCGTCGTCGCGGCAGGCGAGGACAAACATGAAGTTGGCCTCGTGAAGATTGGCTCTCACCCACTGGCGGGAACGCTCGTCGCCGTCGATGGCGTGGCTGAGAAGCCCGAGCCACGAGTAGTTGTTGGCCACAAGCCATTGCTCGGCCTCCACGTCGTCCTGCAAGAAATTGGAGAAAGCCGCCAACTCGGGATACCCCGCCGTGGCAAGCCATTCAAAGAACTGCTTGCTGCCACCGATGGCCTGTTTGAGGGCCAGGAGCACTCGGACGTCATATTTGAGAAGGCCTTTGGTCATCAGCTGCGTATCTTGGCACCAAGTTGGTTTTCGAGATTCTTTTGAAGTTTGGCCATAACGGTCTCAATCTGCTTGTCGTTGAGGGTCTTCTCCTTGTCCTGAAGGATGAAGGACACGGCGTAGGACTTCATTCCCTCGGCAATGCCTTTGCCCTCATATACGTCGAAGAGGCTGACCCGTTTGAGCAGTTTCTTCTCCGTGTTGAAGGCCACCTGTTCGATTTCGGCAAAAGTGACTTTGCGGTCGAGCACGAGGGCGAGGTCGCGGCGCACCTCGGGATATTTGGGCACTTCGGCAAAGAGCACCTCCTTGTCGGGATAGCTCTTGAGGAGGAGTGTCCAGTCGATGTCGGCATAGTATACCTCCTGCTTGCAATCCATGCGTTTGAGGGTATCCTTGCTGAGAATACCGAGCGAGCAGAGTTGCTTGTGGCTGTCCTTGAACACGAAGGCGAGGCCTTGGCTATAGTATTTCTCCGTGGCGGGGATTATCTGTATACGGGTCATATTGATGCGCATTCGGCGAAGGATGTTCATCACATGTGCTTTGAGCATGTAGAAATCGGTCGGCGTGGTGGGCATCTTCCAGCTCTCGGGGTTCTGAGCGCCGGTCATGAATATGGCGAGGTGCTGGGTTTCGGTGTATTTCTTGGTGACGGGCAGGGTCTCGCCCTCCTGGCTCTGCACATCGTTCATGACGTATGTGCGGCCAAACTCATAGAGTTTCTGGTCGTGAATCTTATAGTTGAGGTTGCGCACCACGCATTCCATACCGCAATACAGCAGGGTTTGGCGCATCACGTTGAGTTCCTTGCTCAGGGGGTTGAGGATCTGGACGCTGTGCTTGGGGTCGAAATCGGGATTGTTCTCAAAATATTCGGCCTTGGTGAGCGAATTGTTCATAATCTCGCTGAAGCCGTTGTCGGTGAGCAAGTCGCTGACAATGTTCTGCAAACGGCGGGGATTGGGCTTGCGACCGTAGGAGAGGCAGCTGCTGATGCGCTCGTCGAAATGGATGTTGTTGTAGCCGTATATGCGCATGATTTCCTCCACCACGTCGCACTCGCGATACACATCCACCTTGCAAGTGGGTATGCGGAGGGTCATACCTTCGGCATTCTCCTTCACTATCTCGATGTCCAAGGATAGGAGCGCCGTTCTGACAGCCTCCAGGGGTAGCGGCTGACCAATGAGCGAGAAGATGCGCTGGAAGTTGATTTCCACCTCGGCCTTGGCTATGGGTTCGGGATATACGTCCACCATCTCGCTGGCAATGGTGGCTCCGGCTATTTCTTGCAGCAGCTTCACGGCACGACGGAGGGCCCACACGGTGATGTTGGGGTCGCAGCCACGCTCGTAGCGGAACGAGGCGTCGGTCTTGAGGGTGTGGCGCTTGCTGGTTTTGCGTATGCTGGTGGGGTCGAAATAGGCGCTCTCCAAAAACACGCGCTGGGTGGCATGGGTCACGCCGCTCTTTTCGCCGCCGAACACACCTGCTATGCACATGCCCTCCTGCTCGTTGCAGATCATCAGGTCGCGGGCATCGAGTTTGCGTTCCACTCCGTCGAGGGTGACGAAGGGGGTGTCCTGCGGCAGACGTTTCACCACGACGTGGTTGCCGGCAATCATGTCGGCATCAAAGGCGTGCATCGGCTGACCCACCTCCATGAGCACGAAGTTGGTCACGTCCACCACATTGTTGATGGGGCGGATACCCACGGTGCGGAGCTTGTTCTGCAACCACTCGGGCGAATCCTGCACATGGACATTCTCCAAGGTAATGCCGGTATAGCGAGGACAGAGCGAAGGCTCTTCCACAGTCACCTTCACAGCCTTGTCCGAAGGACGGCTGCACGAGAGTTCTGCCACCTCGGGCCACAGTATGTGTTTGTCCAAGCCCTGGCGGGTATTGAGCACGGCCACCACGTCGCGCGCCACGCCGATATGGCTGGTGGCGTCGCTGCGGTTGGCGGTGATGGCCACCTCGAGGGTGTAGTCCTCTTCGAGATGGAAATATTCCTTGGCGGGCATTCCCACAGGGGCATCGTCGGGGAGCACCATGATGCCGTCGTGGCTCGATCCGAGCTGCAGCTCATCGGCAGCACACAGCATACCCTCGCTCACAGCGCCGCGCAGTTTGCCCTTCTTTATTTCGTAAAACTCCGTGTCGGAAGTGTATATTTTGGTGCCGATCTGGGCGCAGACAACCTTTTGTCCTGCCGCCACATTGGGGGCGCCGCACACGATGTCCAAGGGGCGATCTCCGCCCACATTGACGGTGGTGATGTGCAGATGGTCGCTATCGGGGTGCGGTTCGCAGGTCATCACCTGGGCGATAACCACATGTTCCAAACCGCCTTTGATACTCTCAACCTTCTCCACGCCCTCGATTTCGAGGCCGCTGAAGGTCAGCAAATCGTCAAGTTCATTAGGTGTGAGGTCGGTATCGACATACTCACGGAGCCATTTATAAGAGATTTTCATTCTATAATATTTTTTCTGTGTGACTGGTGATTTGTGACTTGTGACTTGTGATTTGTGACTTGTGACTTGTGAATAGGCGGCCACCGCCCTCCCAGTCACTATTCACTAATCACTATTCACCATATCACATCTTAAACGAATCTTTCAAAGTGCAGCTGCGGTTGAACACGAGGTGGTCGGGGGTGCTGTCGCGGTCGGTGCAGAAATAGCCCATACGTTCGAACTGGAAACGCTGGGGTTCCTCGATGCCGTTTTCATTCACCACCATGTGTGCCTCGCCCAAAGCGGGCTCGAGCTTGCAGCCCTGCAGCACCTGCAGCGAGTTGGGGTTGAGGTTGTCGAGGAACGTCTTGCCCTCGGGGGCCTCGTCGGGAGCCTCGGTGGCAAACAGGCGTTCGAACATCCGCACCTCGGCGTCCACAGCGTGCTGAGCGCTCACCCAATGCAGCGTGCCCTTCACCTTGCGGCCGTCGGGAGCATCGCCGCCACGGGTGGCGGGGTCGTAGGTGCAATGGATGCAGGTGATGTTGCCCTCGGCATCCTTCTCCACGCTCTGCGCCGTGACGAAGTAGGCATAACGCAGACGCACCTCGCGGCCCAACGTGAGGCGGAAATACTTTTTGGGAGCCTCCTCCATAAAGTCCTCGCGCTCGATATAGAGCTCGCGGCTGAAAGGCACCTGGCGCACACCGTCGTCGGGGTTCTCGGGATTGTTGATGGCGTTGAGCATCTCTGTCTGCCCCTCGGGATAGTTGTCGATAACCACCTTCACGGGGTTCAGCACAGCCATGCGGCGTTGCGCCACCTTGTTGAGGTGGTCGCGAAGGCTGTTCTCCAGGCGGACGAAATCAATGATATTGTCGCGTTTTGCCACTCCGATGTCCTCGCAGAAATTGCGGATGCTCTCGGGCGTGTAGCCACGGCGGCGGAAACCGCAGATAGTGGGCATACGTGGGTCGTCCCAGCCGCTGACGTAATGCTCCTTCACCAGCTGCAGCAGCTTGCGCTTGCTCATCACCGTATAGTTGATGTTGAGGCGGGCAAACTCATACTGGTGGCTGGGGAAAATGCCGAGCTGCTGGATAAACCAATCGTACAGCGGGCGATGGATGTCGAACTCCAGGGTGCAGATGCTGTGGGTGATATTCTCGATGCTGTCGCTCTGGCCGTGGGCGTAGTCGTACATCGGGTAGATGCACCACTTGGTGCCCGTGCGGTGATGGTCGGCATGGAGGATGCGGTACATAATCGGGTCGCGGAACTGCATATTGGGGTGGGCCATATCGATCTTGGCGCGCAGCACCTTGCTGCCGTCCTCAAACTCGCCGTTCTTCATACGCTCAAACAGGTCAAGGTTCTCCTCCACGCTGCGGTCGCGGTAAGGGCTGTTCTTGCCGGGTTCGGTAACGGTGCCGCGCCCCAGGCGGATTTCCTCCTGCGTCTGGTCGTCGACGTATGCCAGGCCCCGCTTTATCAACTCCACCGCCCAGGCATAGAGCTGGTCGAAATAATCGCTGGCATAGTGGACGCTGGCCCACTCGAAGCCCAGCCACTTGATGTCCTGCTGAATACTGTCCACATATTCGGTATCCTCCTTCACGGGGTTGGTGTCGTCGAAACGCAGATTAGTCTTGCCGCCATACTTCTTGGCGAGGCCGAAGTTGAGGCAGATAGATTTGGCGTGACCGATGTGCAGATAGCCGTTAGGCTCGGGCGGGAAACGGGTAAGAATAGACTTATACGAACCCTCGTTGAGGCCTTGTTCAATAATTTCTTCAAGAAAATTGAGCGACTTGGTTTCTTCCATCTTATTATCCATCATTATAAAATGCTCATTTATATATAAATTATACTTATTTTTAAATATATACTGAATTACAAAAATACAAAAAAAAACGGACATAAACAATTTTTTTACAAAGAGGCCTGCCGCGACAAGCCTTTAGAAGAAATCGAACTAACAAATCTTACAATCTTACAGTCTTACAGTTAAAAAAAAGGATGACAACTGCCCCTTCTTTTTTATATTATACTATATATAACTATTTAATATATAAGTGAATATATATAATATATATAAGAAAAATAGGGAAATGTACCCCCTCAAAAACACAACTGTAAGACTGTAAGATTGTAAGATTAATCAATTCACAATTTACCTAAAAAGCAAAGAAACAATAATTTATACCAACAAATCCGACAATCGATGGTAGACAGTAGACAGTAGACAGTTAAAAAAATGGATGACAGTAACCCTTTCTTATATTATATAACTAATTAATATATAAATATATAGATAATAAATAAGGAAAATTGTACCCCTCAAAAAAACAACTGTCTACTGTCTA
>JAZUFY010000031.1:0-34842 GCA_045640925.1 Bacteroidales bacterium | reverse complement strand
CTACTATATCATCTGCCGCCTTGTGGATGGCAAATATCCCAACTACGAGGCCGCCATTCCCAAAGAGAACCCCAACAAGCTCACCGTTGACCGCAATTCGCTGCTCAACACCCTGCGCCGTGTAGGTCTCTTTGCCAACCAAAGCACTCATCAGATTCGTCTCTCCATACAGGAGCATGAACTCAACATCAGCGCCGAAGACATAGAGTTTTCCAACGACGCCCACGAGAAACTGCCTTGCCAATACGAAGGCGACCCCATGGAGATCGGTTTCAACGCCAAGTTCCTCAGCGAGATGCTCTCCAACATCGAGTCCGAGCAAATCCTTATCGAGATGTCTCACCCCAGCCGTGCTGGCATCATATTCCCCGTCAAAGAGGACGACAACAACACCGAGGACATCCTTATGCTTGTCATGCCCGTCATGCTGGCCAACTAATACTATTGAACTTTAACGGATAAAACTTTTTACCGTGAAGAAGAACAAAGTCAATCTCTGGGAGACCCACACCTCGACGGTGTTGAGCATCACATTGGTGCTGTTCCTGTTAGGGCTGTGTCTGATGGTGGAATACCATTCCTATCGCATGACCCGCGACATGCAGGAGCGCATCACCTTCAAGGTCGACCTTTCCTCCGACATCACCCCTGCCGATGCCCAACTGCTCAAAAAACAGATTGAGGCCATACCCTACGTCAAGCATGTCGACTATATCTCCCGCGAACAGGCCGCCGATATTTTCTCCGAAGACCTCAATGAAGACTTTGTAGGTTTCATCGGCTATAATCCTTTGACCCCCTGCATGATGGTAAACCTCCACGCCGACATCCTTCCAGGAACGACCCCCGATGCACGCGACAAGAGCATCGCCCAGTTCAAAAGGGACGTCAACGGTTTGACCGACGTGGCCGACATCAACTATCAGGAGAATGTTGTCAACGAACTCAACGGCGTGTTCTACAAAGCCACTTGGTTCCTCATCATCTTCATGGCCATCCTGTTGCTTGTCAGCATCCTGCTCATACGCAGCACCATCAGCATCGCCCTCTACGCTCAACGCGAGACCATCAAGACCATGCAACTTGTAGGTGCCAAAAGCGGCTTCATCGCCCGCCCGTTCCTCGCACGCAGCATCTGGTACGGACTCCTTGGCGCCATCATTGCCTGCATTGTTTTGGCTATCGCCACAGGCGTTTTCAACCAGTCGCTCCACGGCCTCGACCTCCTCAACAACACCCACATGCTTTGGTATGCAGGGCTCGCCGTGGTCATCATCCTCGTAGGCATCATCCTATCCTATTTATCCACCCTCTCCGCCGTACATCATTATTTACGACACAATTAAAAACATCCGAATATCTAAAAACCCAATATCATGGCAAAAGAAATCAAGAAAATCGAAGACACCCCGAAGTTTGCTTTCGTCTTCAACAAAATCAACTATATCATCATGGGCATCGGTCTCGTTCTGCTCGCTTTAGGATATATCCTCCTCTCGGGCGGTGGTAGCGACGACCCCAATGTTTTCAATCCCGCCATGTTCGACGGTCGCCGTCTTTTTGTGGCCCCCATCCTCATCATCTTGGGCCTCATCACCGAGATTGTCGCCATCATGTATACCCCTAAAGAAAAATAGTTATCAATAATTAATTATCAATTATCATGGAATGGTTTGAAGCCTTCGTCCTCGGTCTTATCCAAGGACTTACAGAATATCTGCCCGTAAGCAGCAGCGGACATCTCACAATCGGTGCCACCCTCTTCGGCCTCAACGGCGAGGAGAATTTGGCTTTCACCGTGGCCGTGCATGTGGCCACCGTGTTGAGCACCATCGTGATTCTTTGGAAAGAAATCGTATGGCTTTTCAAAGATCTTTTCAAATGGCAATGGAACGAAGGCACGAAATATGTTGTCAACATACTCATTTCCATGATTCCTGTGGCCATCGTGGGGTTCTGTTTCAAAGACCAGGTCGAGGAGATCTTCGGCAGCGGACTTATGGTTGTAGGTGTTTGCCTGCTTATCACCGCCACCCTCCTGGCCTTCTCTTATTGGGCAAAACCACGTCAGCGTGAGAACATCTCCCCGCTCCATGCCTTCATCATCGGCATCGCCCAAGCAGTCGCCGTACTGCCCGGTCTCTCCCGCTCGGGAAGCACCATTGCCACAGGTCTGCTCCTTGGCAACAAGAAAGAGCGTCTGGCTCAGTTCTCCTTCCTCATGGTCATCCCTCCCATCCTGGGTGAGGCCCTGCTCGACACCAAAGATATGGTCGAAGTAGGCGTCAGCAATGCTATGGCAGGTCTTCCTGTGGGGTCGCTCATCATCGGCTTCATCACCGCCTTCATCTTCGGCTGCCTGGCATGTAAATGGATGATCAATATCGTCAAGAAAGGCAAACTTATCTGGTTCGCCCTCTACTGCGCCATCGTCGGCATCCTCGCCATAACGCTTTGTTAAAAGGTTATTGGTTATAGGTTATTGGTTATCGATTTGTAAAGGTTATAGGTTATTCGTTATTGAATTATACGAGATACTTATTGATTCGGGAACCGTTCTTAACTCTTAACTCTTAACTAACTCGGCTCCCGCCCAATTTTCAATTCTCAATTCTCAATTTTCAATTCAAATGACGGTCGACGAACTTCTCAGCGGTACTATCATCCCTATCGACAAGCCTCGGCAATGGACTTCGTTCCAAGCCGTCAACAAGGTCAAGTCCGCCATACGCAACACCTACGATTTGAAGAAATTCAAAATCGGACATGCGGGCACTCTCGACCCTTTGGCCACAGGTCTGCTGTTAGTTTGTGTGGGCAAAGCCACCAAACGCATCGACGAGTTGCAAGCTGGCGAGAAGGTCTACTCTGGCACCATCGTGCTGGGTGCCACCACCCCCTGCTACGACCTTGAGCGAGCCATCGACCACTACTACCCCTACGAGCATATCACCCTCGACAACATCCGCAACATCCTTCCGCAATTCATGGGCACCATCGAGCAGGTGCCACCTATCTTCAGTGCTGTCAAAATCGGAGGACAACGTGCCTACACCTACGCCCGAAAAGAAGCCTCTGACTACGGATCAGAAGGTCGTGAGGCCGAGCCCACCCCCACTCCCAAAAACGTCATCATCTACGAGTTCGACATCACCGACTTTCGTCCAGGACAACCCTCAGCCATAGCCGAACCTGTCGATACACCTTGCACCTCTCCCGATGTTCCCACACACCACCTCTACGACCATCCGCAAGGCACCATCCCCCCACACCTGCCACAACTCGACTTCCGCATCCGTTGCAGCAAAGGCACCTACATCCGCAGTATCGCCCGCGACCTCGGCCTTGCCCTCGACAGTGGCGCCTTCCTCTCCGCCCTCCGCCGTGAACAGATCGGCTCCTACACCCTCTCCGACGCCATCACCCTCGACCAAATCCCCACCTTCCTGCAACAATAAAGCCCCTCGCTGTTCATAACGATAAAACCATTTTTTAGAAACATTTATTCATCATTTCGGGCCTGTTTCATTATTACGCCATACCTGTTTTTTTATGAAACGACATCTCAAAATCCTTCTATACTTGCTGATAGGCACCTGCGTGGGTCTCTTGATATTAATATTTGTGTGCGACCATCTAATCAGTAGTAACGCTGAAGGCAGATTATATACAGATGTGGCTTCCGCACCTCAATATGAGGTAGGATTGTTGTTGGGGACAGCTCCGCAAACACGCATAAGCCGAAGGCCCAATCAATTCTTTATTTACAGAATTGATGCTGCCGAGACTTTGTACAAAGCCGGCAAAGTCAAAAGCATTCTCATCAGCGGTGACGAGAATAGCCTTGATGGCATCAATGAGGTAGAATGTATGCGAGACAGCCTTGTGGCAAGAGGCGTACCTGATACTGCCATCATACTTGATGGCAAGGGGTTTCGCACACTCGATGCGGTAGTGAGAGCGACAAATGTTTATAACAAGCACAACTATATTGTCATATCCCAAAAATTCCACAACGAGCGAGCCATCTATTTGGCAGAACATTCGGGATTGGAAGTAGAAAATCTTTCCGGCTTCAATGCTGCTAAAGTCACGTCATATATGTCCATCATGACATACGTCCGTGAATACTTCGCACGAGTCAAAGTGTTTATAGACATCCTTACCGACAAAGAGCAAATTATCACAAGGTGGCATTTGTGGCACTAATGGCACTAAAGTGGTACTCAAAAACGTAATATATTATCATTGAATATCATCACTATACAAATTCATTGAAGACGTTAGTGCCACTAATGCCACATGTTCCACCATTCGAACTAATTTGATTTGATTGCGAAAAAACAATGCGTGCCACTCTTGTCATTCTTGTCACTCAAGGGTACAAATTGGATATAGAATACTAACAATCGACATAGTGTGATTTTCAAATCTCAGAAAGATCAATTGCCACTCTTGTCACTCTTGTCACTCTTGAAACGTATAATGGCATTTGTCAGAAATATCGCTATCAGTCCGTAGATTGTTCCTTCTCTTAACGGGGTTTTATCGGGGGTTACCCCGTTAAGCCCCCACCACATGGCCGCTACAAGCCCGTTTGGTCAAGGACGCTATAAAATTGTGAATTGTGATTAGTGAATTGTGATTAGTGAATTGTGATTAGTGAATTGTGAATAGATGGCTACCGCCTTAATAATTCTCAATTCTCAATTCAAAAGACCTGTCCTTTATGTCCCGTCTTGAGGTCACCCTATCAGGTACCGCTCGATGTTGCGGGTCGTGGGGTCAAAGTTCATGCCGATGCGGACAATTTGCTGGCTTTCCATCTGGAAGGGGAGCACGTAGTCTTTGCTGCTGATCTGCTCCAGGGCCTCCTCGGCGGTTCCGTCCAGTTTGAACTCCATCACATAGCAGTAGTCCTGTGTTTTCACTACCAAGTCAATACGTCCCCGGCTGGTGTGGTATTCTGCCTGAACGTAGAAGCCCATCAGCTTGAAAAGCAGCCACACCATATTTTGATAATGGTTCTCTAAATTTTTCACCAGTTCGTATGGGGTATCGGCAAAAAGACTCCTCAGCCGTTCCACAAACTGCTCGGTGCGTCCATGCTCCACATCCTCTACAAAATAGCTGATGTCGAACGATGTACCTCTTTGGATAGCGCCTGCATAATGATCCATCAGAAAGTCCACAAAACCCTGTTCTACCTCGTGGTTGGGGAATCCCAGGGTGTAACGACCATATCGACTGTCGTAGCCTCTGATGGTCAGGTAGCCGCTCTGATAGATGACAGGGATGGGATTAGTGGAGGCCACATCCACACTATTCAGCACATCGGCCTTCACTTGGACATTGGACATCAGCTCCAAACTATAGTCGTGCTGACGAAGCAAGGTCACCAAATAGGTAGGAGTGCCTGTCTCGAACCAGTAGCTGCCAAACTCCTTTCGTTTTAGCGTATTCAGAACACTAAAGGGATTGTACATTCCCTCCTTCTTAGGGTGGAAGTGATATCCATCATACTCTTTCCGCAGTTTATCCACACATTCCTCTTTCGTCATATCATTGGCTTCTGCCAAGGCCTCCACCTCGGGGGCGAAATAGGTGAGCAGCTCCTGCTGGGTGATGCCGCAAATATCGTAGTATTCCGCATCCATCGAGATGTCCATCAAGTTGTTTAAGTCGCTGAAGACGCTCACTTTGCCGAATTTGGTCACACCTGTCAGGAAGGCGAACTTGATGTAAGAGTCCATCGACTTCAAAGCGCCGTAGAATCCTTTCAAGGTGTTGCGATAAGCTTGCTGCAAGTCGGGCTTGCCGATGGCCTGCAACATGGGCTTGTCGTACTCATCCACAAGTATCGCCACACGGTGTCCCGTTTGTTCGGCGGCTCTACGAATCACATTTTCAAACCGCATACCCAAAGGCAGATCGGCACGTGCACACCCATACAGCTCCTCCCACTGACGCAACGACTCGTCCAGTTTTATCTCCAACACTTCGGGGGCATCGTACTTGTTGGTGTTCAAGTCCAGCATCAGCACTGGTCGCACGGTCCAATCATGCTCTAATTGAGCAATCTCCAACCCCTCAAACACTTCGCGCTTGCCCTCGAAATAGGCTTTCAAAGTTGAAACCAACAGAGACTTGCCAAAACGTCTGGGTCGCGACAAAAAGTAGTAACAACCCGTGTCCACCATCTGATACACCAGACGGGTTTTGTCCACGTAGGCATAGCCATCCTTGCGGAGCATTTCAAAATCCTGTTTGCCTATCGGCATCTTCTTCAACATAGCGCTAAATTTATTTCAATATTTTTATAACGTTCAAAATCTAATATTATTGTATAACAGCATCATTTTCTACAAACCGAGACATAAGGATGACAAGAGTGACAAGGGTGCCTGGCAATCTTGTCCTTTATGTCCCTGAGCGTTTTTATTACTTTATATAAAATTAATAATCAGCACCATATATACAACAAAACAGGTCTGAGACGCCTATCCCAGACCTGTCCTTTATGTCCTCAATGTCCCTTGCGGGGCATCTAATTATGAGTGGCGAGATTACTTTTTGTGGCTGAGGATGGATTTCACCACATCTTCGGAGATGTTGAACCGTTTGGTGACCTCGCTGATGATGTTGCCTTCGGTCTTGCCTTGCGAAAGAAGACTCTTCACCATATCCATGATTTTGGGGAGCACATCGGGACCAATCTTGCCAAGCAGTTCGGGGCCGATTTTGTTGATGAGTTCGGGGTCGATTTTGTTCAAAAGGTCGGGGCTGATTTTGTCAAGAGCCTGAGGGCCGACTTTGCCAAGCAGACGTTCGAATAGTTTGTTCATGATAATCGTATTTTTATAATTATTACTTTATTAATATCGTTGTATCGGTCAAGGGTTGCTGTTGTTTACAGCCTCACTAACAATTGTTTCGCACACATAGCGGCCTCAATCAGCACTCCTCGTTTTCAAGATGCAAATATACAAATTATTTTTGGGTTAGCAACAAAAACAATCTGTTTTTTGTCTCTCTTTTTCAAAAGCCGATGGAGATGCCGAACTCATGGATACGGCTATACTGGCCGAAATAAGAGATGGGCAGAAGATTGGCTGTGAACAAGACGCTTCGGACAGGGCTGTGGGGAATGGCGGCACCTATCCCGAGGGTGAGTTTCCACACATTATATCGCCCCCATAGCGGATCGGAGAACTCCACCAGACGGGCAGGCGTGGCGGAGAGCAGCCATCCCAAACGGTCGTGGCCTCGGGGATAGAGCCCCACGGTCAGGGGAAGTCCGAGATAGCACTGGAATTGGGTGTTAGTGACTGTTTCCACAGGAGTATTATTTACTGGCTCCTGATTAAGCGATTGGCCAGCATAGTACGTATGCACCTCGGTGCGATTATTCAACACCATTCCTGTAACACCAAGTCCCACAGAGAAATCGAGTTTGCGACCTGAAGCCAGCATCATATCAACCCCCGCATTGGCTTGGAAATTAGTGTTGGAATATGTCGTAGGCTCTACAACATCGGTCGAGGCAAGTGCACCCGAGGCGCCCAAACCACCATATAGCGGCATCGAGACCGACCCTGTCACCGAGGCTCCCACAGCAGCACTGAAACGGAAACGGCGAGGAGTGTTTTCTGAAAGCATTTCAGCCTCGGCTTCCACCACTGGAGTATACTGCAAATCGTTTTGCGCCAATAGCGAAATCTCCTGCAAAGAGGTGTTGACTATTGGAGACGGGGGAACATCCAACACCTCGGTATCTTGAGGTGTTTCGGGCTGAGGGGCAAAAGTAGAGACACTATCTGGATCGAGGAGTTGTGGCAAAACAGTCTCAAAGGTGCGGGAGGTGCGAGGAGTGTTTTTCTCAATAACAGATTCGGAACTTACGGTTTTCGGTGCCACAGTGTTTTGTGCCAATAGCGGAGGCTGGGCGAGTTGCTCAAAAGAACGATTCGAATACAACCTCACTCCCACCCCCAAAAGGATCAGACACCCCACAAGCGAGAGTGCGAGAGCCTTGGAACGCCGAGCCTCACGACGGATGCGGTCCTTGGCCGACTCCTGTTGCCGAAGGTCGGAGCCGTATTGTTGCAAAAGTTGTTCTATGTCATCAAGGTCGGTAAGTTTCATGATAATTTCTCCCTTAATAAAGAATATGTTCGGCTGATGATGGAGCGGAGGTTGGCATCGGAGAGGCCTGTGATGGCGGCAATCTGATGCAAACTTTTCTGCTCAATATATTTCATTCGAATGATGTCTTGTTGCAGTGGTGGCAGCGAGGCTATGGCCTGCTCCACCTTTTGGAAACGTTCTTCGGCAGCTTGTGCGACCTCGTGATCAGCAGTATCAGGGAGGTCGGAGGTGAAAATCGTCTGCACATTCTTTCGTCGACGCAGCATATCAATGCAGCACCGCTTGACCACCTGTAAGCAATATCCCTCGGGATTGTCAAGGTGGTCCAACTTGCGACGTTTGTGCCACAGTTTGGCGAGAGCATCCTGCACGGCATCGTTGGCGAGGTCGTCGCTATGCAGCACACTCACAGCCACTGCCTTCATGGAAGGCTGCTGCGGAACAATGTCGCGGATGAACTCTTCGGTGGTCATAATATATATAGACGCAAAAAAGTGCGAAATGTTGCAAAAAAAGTTGAAAAAAATAAAAAAATGACTATTTTTGCAACATTTTTGAAGTTTGTGCGTCTATAGAGTAGTTTTAACCAAAAAAATCGGTCACTATGAAAATTAAAGTTTTTACAATCATCGCCCCAACAGTTCTGCTGATATTCTGCGGATGCAAAAAAGACGGCTCGAAGGTACGTTACCACAACCCTTTCACCGAGCAATATAACCCAGGAGTAAAAGTCAGTCATATCCGACAGAGCACCCTCTACTTAGGTGTAGAGTGTTTAGGTCAATTGTCCTCCTACGACTTACGATGGAACTGGGCCAACGATCGGGTAGAATCGTTGGACTGGTGGAGCGACATGTTGAATACTCCCGACCCGATACACACAACGCTGCAATACGACAATCAAGGGCGACTTGCAAGTGCGTGCGACAATTCAAATGATGGGCTTCATTTCGAATACAAAGACGGACGGCTGGCCACCATTTCCTATATTCGGAATAATTATTCTATAGCGTTTCTCCAATTTCTATACGAAGGCAAGGACAAATATCCGTCGATACTAATTGATGGCATCTATGATGACTTTCACCCCTCAACCGATACCTTGTTCCTAAAATGGGAGGACGGCAACCTGATGAATGTCACTTCCAAAGGCGACGAGATTTGGCCAGAAGGTGAATTCACCTTCACTTATGACAACAACCCCAATCCGCTCTGCGGTATGCCTCTATGCCAACCTTATTGCGACGCCCCTGAATACTTTCTCTCCTTATTCTGTCGCAACAACCTCACCAGCATACATTTCAGAGATTCGGAAACATATAGTAACACCCGCCATCTGCAATACGAATACACAGACGACCTGCCCACACAAATTGTACGCACTGGAGCCACAACAGCCTTTTGGTGCGATATTATCGACACAATAAAAATCGAATACAAATGAAGCGAGTACTTTTTGCATCTTTCATTCTGGGAGCCTTGTTGGCTTTCAGCAGTTGCGGAAAAAGCAATCCCGACATTCCAAAGGCCATAGAGGAAATGATTCAACGGTCGTTGGACCAACCCGACTGTTGCGATTTCATCTATATCAACCAGGTGTTGCGTTATCAATATGACGGACAAGAGGTCTACCTTGTGCTCTCATCGGGAGGAATTGCAGGCTGGGAGTATCACGAAATCTACAACGCAAAGGGAGCGAAATTAGGTTCAGCCATCTACAATCATCTCCACATACAGCTGGAGAACACCGGCTGCTACAAAGACTTTCTAACAGAGGGTGTATTTGAAAAGCAAGTCTGGCCAACAGAATAATCACCCATTGACTATCTCGTCAAGTTCCAGCCAGCGCATCTCTTTTTCGTCAAGTTCGGACATAATGATGCCGATGCGTTGCGAGGCCGCCGTGAGTTTGTTCACATCAGTTTCGGAGCCATTGCTGAGCAGGTTCTCCAACTCGGCCTTTTCTTTGTTCAAAGCCTCCAGTTCGGCGGTCAAAGCCTCGTATTCCTTCTGCTGCTTGTAGGAGGCACGGGGCTTGTCGTTCTTCACTCGCTCGTATTTTGGCTTCTCTTCGCGACGTTGGAGGGTCTCTTGGCGTTGTTGCTTGTTGCGATTGGCGAGATATTCGGTATAGTTGCTGTGATAGTCACGAATCTTGCCTTCACCCTCAAAGACAAAGATATGGTCGACAATATGGTCCATAAAACTACGGTCGTGGCTCACAATGACCAAACATCCTTTGTAGTCTTTGAGAAACTGCTCTAAAATCTCCAACGTATAGATATCCAAGTCGTTGGTGGGTTCGTCGAGGATAAGGAAATTGGGATTGGCCATCAGCACCTTGAGCAAATACAACCTACGGCGTTCACCACCACTGAGGTTGCCGAAATAGTTGTACTGCGTCATGTCGTCAAAACCGAAATAGCTCAGAAACTGGTGAGCCGACATCTCCTTACCATTGTCGAGTTCGATGCGTTCAGCCACCTCTTTGACAAGTTCTATTACACGCATATCCTCGCGTGCCGTCATGCCTCCCTGGGTGTAGAACCCAAACTGGATTGTCTGCCCCACGACAACTCTTCCGCTATCTGGGCGAAGTTGCTCGGTGAGGATATTGAGGAATGTGGATTTGCCCACACCGTTAGGGCCCACGATGCCTATCTTCTCCCCTTTTTTGAACACATAGCTGAAATCGTCGAGCATCTTGACCCCGTCGTAACTCTTGGTGACATTATACATCTCCAAAATCTTGCCCCCAATACGCTCGGTCTTGACCGTGAGTTGCGGACGCGATTCGTCAAAACGGGTATGGGTCTTCTCCTCCAACTCGTAGAAGGCATCGATACGGGCCTGAGCCTTGGTGCCTCGGGCCTGAGGCATACGGCGCATCCAGTCGAGTTCGGTGCGATAGAGGCTTTTGGCCTTCTCCACCTCCACACGCTCGTTATATTGGCGTTCCTCCTTTTTGCGTAGATAGTAGTCGTAATTGCCGCGATAGTGATAGAGGCGGCTATTGTCGAGCTCGAGGATGTCCTGACAAACGTGGTCAAGGAAATAGCGGTCGTGGGTGACCATAAAGATGGCCAATTTCTGCCGTGAGAGGAAATCTTCGAGCCACTCAATCATCTGAATGTCGAGGTGGTTGGTGGGCTCATCGAGCAGCAGCAGATTGGTATCATCGATAAGTATGCGGCTGAGAGCCACCTTCTTTTGTTCGCCACCGCTGAGCAGCTGCATCTGTTGGTCGAGCTTGTCGTCGAGTTGCAAGCGACTCAGAATCTCCTCGATGCGTTGCTCAAAAGTCCACTCATCCTCATGCTCAGGTCGTTGGGCCGAATAAACAAAACTGCGCACCGTTTGATGTGGCAGCAGTTCGGGTTGCTGAGGCAGATAGGCCATACGCACATCGCCACGGAAAGTAACCTTACCATCATCCTGCAACGTCTTGCCCGTAAGTATATTCAGTAGCGTCGATTTGCCATAGCCATTGCGGGCGATAAGGGCTGTTTTCTGCCCTGCATTGATACCAAAAGAGATGTCCTCAAAGAGCATCTTATCGCCAAAAGCCTTGGTCAAATTTTCTACAGTCAGCAATGCGTCGGCCATGAATTATTTTATAATTTTAGTTTTTGATATTTCCGGATTTTCCGGAGCCCCCATTCTCAATTCTCAATTTTCAATTCCCCATTCAATACCCATACTTCTGTCCCCAGCGGGAGCGAAGCAGGCGGCGGGTTTCTTCTTCTCGAGGGTTCTGTCCTGGTTCGTAGAATTTGATTCCTCGCAAAGCGTCGGGGAGAAACTCCTGCTCCACAAAGTTGCCCTGATAGTTGTGGGCATACTTGTAGCCATCAGAATAGCCCATCTCTTTCATCAGCTTGGTGGGAGCATTGCGGATGTGGAGCGGCACAGGCAGGTCGCCCGTCTGCTTTATCATCTGCTGTGCTGCCCCCAGGGCGGCGTAGGTGCTGTTGCTCTTAGGCGAAGAAGCCAGATAGACGGCACACTGCGACAAGGTTATGCGGCACTCGGGATAGCCGAGTTTGGTGACGGCATCGAAACAAGCATTGGCCAACAACAAAGCGTTGGGGTTACTGTTGCCCACATCCTCACTGGCGAAGATAAGCATACGTCGGGCAATGAACACAGGGTCTTCGCCTCCCTCTATCATGCGGGCAAGCCAATAAACTGCCGCGTTGGGGTCGCTGCCTCGCATAGATTTGATGAAAGCGCTGATGATATCGTAGTGCATCTCGCCCAACTTATCGTAGTACGACAAGTTCTGCTGTATCACCTCCGTGGCATGAGCATTGTCTATAACCACAGTGTTCTCTCTACTCCGATTGACAATCAGCTCCAATGCATTGAGCAATTTGCGAGCATCACCTCCCGAAATGCGGAACAAGGCCTCCGTCTCGCGCACCTCAACGGTTCGACCCTGGGTGGCATAATATTGCACCGCACTATTGAGCAGCTGCTTCATCTCCGCCTCGCCAAAATCCTTGAGCACATACACCTGACAACGCGACAACAGTGCCGAGATAACCTCGAAGGAGGGATTCTCCGTAGTGGCGCCTATCAGCGTCACCGTGCCTTTCTCCACTGCCCCCAAGAGGGAATCCTGCTGGCTCTTCGAGAAACGGTGAATCTCGTCGATAAACAGTATAGCCCCCTCCTCGTTCTTGGCCTTGTCAATCACCTCGCGCACCTCCTTCACCCCACTGCTGATGGCACTCAGGGTGTGGAACGGGCGGTTGAGCGTCTGACTGATAATCATCGCCAACGTGGTCTTGCCTATGCCTGGAGGTCCCCAAAAAATCATCGAAGGGATACGTCCCTCCTCAATCAGCGTGCGCAGCACTGCGCCCTGCCCTACAAGGTGCTGCTGCCCTATATAGTTGTCGAGCGTCGTGGGACGCAATATTTCCGCCAAAGGAGCCATTGAATTGATAATTTAATGTACCAACCCCTTCACTAATCACACAATCAGCATCGCGTCGCCGTAGGTGCTGAACTTGTACTTCTCCTTGATGGCCACCTCGTAGGCATACAGCACAGCATCTGCACCGCCGAAAGCACCCACCATAATGAACTGCGACGAACGTGGATGGTGGAAATTCGTCACCATCATGTCGGCAATGGTGAAATCGTAAGGCGGATAGATAAACTTGTTCGTCCAACCATCGTATGCACTGACTTTGCCAGGGATAGTCACTGCTGTTTCAATAGCCCTCATCGTGGTGGTTCCCACAGCGCACACATGGTGTCCCGCCGCCTTGGCATCCATCACACAGTCGCATAGTTCCTGCGAGACATGCATCTCCTCGGCATCCATGCGATGTTTCGACAAATCCTCCACCTCTATACCCTTGAAATTGCCCATGCCGCAGTGCAGCGTCAGTTCCTCCCACTTCACGTCCTTAATCTCCATACGTTTGAGCAGTTCGCGGCTGAAATGCAAGCCTGCGATAGGTGCGGCAACGGCGCCCTCGTGCTTGGCGTAGATAGTCTGATAGCGCTCAGCGTCGAAATTCTCGATATTGCGCAGCTTCCTCAACTCCTCGGGCAGCGGAGTATGACCCAAGGCACGGATGTGCTTCACAAACTCCTCGTGGCTGCCGTCGAAAAGAAAACGCACAGTTCGTCCACGCGAGGTGGTGTTGTCAATCACCTCTGCCACAAGCGACTCATTGGGGCCGAAATACAGTTTGTTGCCTATGCGTATTTTGCGGGCAGGATCCACAATCACATCCCATAGCCGTGTTTCCTCGTTCAGTTCGCGCTGCAAAAAGACGGTAATCTTCGCACCCGTCTTCTCCTTCTCACCATACAGCAGGGCGGGGAAAACTCGCGTGTTATTGGCAACCACAACGTCGCCCTCGTCCACATACTCAATGAAATCCTTGAACAGACGATGCTCGATAGCCCCCGTGTCGCGGTGCAGCACCATCATGCGACATTCATCGCGCTGTTTGGAAGGTTTTTCGGCAATCAACTCCTTGGGGAGTGAAAAATTAAAATAAGATAGTTTCATATATTCAAATCTATTATTATTCTACAAATCCACCTTTTCACCAATCAAATCTTTGCAAAGATACGAAATTTAAAAGCCGTTGTCAAGTTTTTTAACAATTTTATATATAAATAATTTGTAAAAAACACATTATAAACAGTTTACAAAAAAACACAAATTAACAATCAGCATAGCCGATATAAGCGAACAACAAGAGAGGAATCCTTATGGGAAACCTCTCTTGTTTCAGACACAAGTATTGTGTTAGAAATTATACTTGATGAGAGCGCAGATACGGTGGTTGGACACCTGATGCAGATTGTCGTTGTTGAGGATGCTGCCATCTGTGGCGATATCACCGTAGGTGCAAGCCGTCCACTCATACTCCAAGCCGAAGTTGAAGTGGGGCAGGTTGTAGCTCACCGAAGGAGCGATGCGGTAGATACTGTTGAGGTGGGTAAAGTTCTCGCCGCCTTTCATGTAGATGTAGTAATGAGGGTCGGGAGATGTAGCGGGGTTGAAATTGTGGAGGTCCTGTCCTGCTCCGAAGTTCTTCATGTAACCCAAGAAGAGGTTGGCACGGTATTTCTTGCCCACGGCGAAATCGAGGTAACTGATGGAGGCTTTGAGGGGTGCGTACTCCCAGGTACCGTCCTCAAGCACATTGGTCACAGCATAGCCGTTGAGCTGGTTGACATGGCTGGTGTTCTGGGCCAGCATGGTGCGGAATTTGACGGAGAAGATGTTCTGGGTGTATTGGAAATACAAGGTTGGAGTGAATGTAACGAGGAGTTCGTTGACAGGGACAGGGTAATCGTAGAGAAGACCGGTACCTCTTTCCACCATGCCCACAGTGCGGGGACGCAGGGGCTGGCAGGTAGAGCCAATCTGGGTGTAGATGTGCTCGTCCTTGTACTGCACACCCAAAAATAATTCGGGCATAACTGCGGTATTGGCGAAAGAGGTGCTGTTGGTACTGCTCCAGCCAGTGCTACTATAGCTCGGACCGTTGTACATGTATTGCAGCTGGTAGATGGCTGCAGCGGTGAATCCGATATGTCCGTTGTAGAGGATGTAGCGCAACTGAGGGGTGCGGCTGTGGGCACGGAAGGGGGCACCTGCAGCCATACCGAGCGCCTCGGGCATGATGTCGCCGCTGAGGGGGTGCCACGTCTGACCCGCGAGGAGTTCCTGCGTAAGTCCTTTGCCGTTGTTCCAATTCAGTTTCACGTAGGCATGACGGATACGGAGCACGGTGTTGGTGGTGCTGAAGCCGGCAAAGTCGGCTTCAATCTTGCCGCTTGTGGCGGCACCCAACACATCGGGGCCTTCCAAATTCAAGCCGAAACGGGTGGTGAGGGCAAGGAAATGGGCTTGCGGGACGGCGTTTTGGTCAAAACGCTCGATGTCCAACGCATCGGCCTGTGCCTGTGTGGCACAGTTCCACTTCTCATCGTAGGGGACGATGTAATATTCGCCACCGTTGGAGACGTAGGAGTTGCGGCTGTCGTAGTTGAAATAATTACGCACAAAGCCGTAGAGCGAAGCCTTGACCTTCTTGGGTTTGTCGGTTTTGGTTTGCTCGGCGGTGTTGCTCTGAGCCAGCATCACATTCGCCAGAGCCAACGCGGCACAAAAAAGAATGAGTTTCTTCATAATATTATTCTTTTTGATGTCTTTTAAATCACAGAGAGTCCTATTTTGCTGGAAAGGATGAGCCACAAGTAGGCAATAATCATACCCACGATGCCGACAAAGATGCCGACAAGGGCCATATCCTTCTGCTTGATAAAGCCTTTGGCGTAAGCCAAAGCGTTGGGAGGCGTGGAGATAGGCAGAGCCATGGCCAGAGAAGCCGAGAGGGCGATACCCACCAACAGGGTTGAAACGCCTCCGATGGGGGCGAGTTCGTTGGTCATGCCCGTGCCCACAGCCGCCAAAATGGGGATAAGCAGCGCAGCGGTGGCACTGTTGGACATGAAGGTGGACATGAGGATGCAGAGCAGTCCCGAACCGATGACCACAAGCATGACGGGCCAGGTATTGAAGGGTATGGAGGATACGAGGTGCTCGGCCAGGCCTGTCTTGTCCAAGCCCACACCGAGAGCGAAGCCGCCAGCTACAAGCCAGAGGACATCCCAGTCGACACGTTTGAGATCGTTTTTATCAAAAATACCGCACAGGGTGAAGACGGCAAAGGGTATCAATGCCACCGAGAAGGAGTTGATGCCGGTCCATTTGCCCGTAACCCACAGCAGGATGGTGACAATGAAGGTGATGTAAACAACCCAAGCTTTGGGGCTTTTGTCAAATTCACCCTCAATCTTCACCTCCACAGTCTCACCTTTTTCGAAGGGGAACACTTTTTGAAGGAATAACCACGAGAGGAAAAGAATGACAATGACGATGGGCACCATGATGAGCATCCAGTTGCCGAAACTGACGGCCTGGCCGAAGTTGTCGGTGATGTATTTGACAGCCGTGGCGTTAGGAGGCGTTCCAATGGGGGTGCCCATACCGCCAATATTGGCAGCAACAGGGATGGACAAGGCCAATCCGATACGACCTTTGCTCTCCTTGAGCGACACCAGCACGGGCGAGAGGATGGCGAGCATCATGGCAGCCGTGGCGGTGTTGGACATGAACATGGAGAACAAGGCTGTAATGACGATGAAGCCGAGCATTACCATGTTAGGCTTGTTGCCAAAAGGCTTCATCATGACTTTTGCCAAAGCGGCATCGAACTTGTACTTCGTGGCAGCGATGGCCAGCACAAAGCCACCCATAAAGAGCATGACCGTGGGGTCGGCAAAGGCTGCCATGATGGCTTTATAGCTGATGGCGTTGTCGGGCAATTCGCCTGCGGGGCGAAGGAGGGTTATCATCGTGTCGGAGGTGGTGAGTAGCATCAGTACCATGACCAGCACCGAGGTTGACCAGATAGGGATAGGCTCACTAATCCACATAGCAGCAGCAAAAACAAATAGGGCAATGATGCGCTGCTCCACAACAGTAAGCCCCTCTATGCCGAAGAAATCGGTTGGAACGCACCAGCAAAACAAGGTCAGCACAATACTGACAATCCAACCTATAGCTTTTTTAGTATTCATTTTAATGAGTTCGTTTTGAATAAATCGGTGTTTTTTTTTCGTTAAAAAGACTCTGCTTTTGAGGCAGAGTCTTTCAATATCTGTTATGGAAGACTGTATTAGTCGCCCAAAGTGGCCACCATAACGGCCTTGATGGTGTGCATACGGTTTTCAGCCTCGTCGAAAACAATGCTGTTCTCGCTCTCGAACACCTCTTCAGTCACTTCGATGCCATCCAAACCGAACTGTTTGTTCACATCGCGGCCCACCTGGGTCTCAAGGTTGTGGTAAGCGGGGAGGCAATGCATGAATTTGCACTTGGGATTGCCGGTATTCTTCATCATCTCGCTGTTGACCTGGTAGGGTTTCAGCATGTCGATACGCTCTTTCCAAACCTCGGCGGGTTCACCCATGGAGACCCACACGTCGGTGTAGATGAAGTCGCAACCCTTGACGCCCTTCACGGGATCGTCGGTGACAGTAACCTTAGCACCAGTTTCCTTGGCAATTTCCTGGCACTTCTTGATGAGGTCCTTAGAGGGCTGGAGTTTCTTGGGAGCGATGATGCGGACATCCATACCCATCTTGGCACCACCAACCATAAGGCTGTTGCCCATGTTGAAGCGAGCATCGCCAACGTAGGCAAAGGTCACCTGGCTGAGGGGCTTGTCAACGTGCTCCTGCATGGTGAGGAAGTCGGCGAGAATCTGGGTGGGGTGAGCCTCGTTGGTCAGACCATTCCACACGGGAACACCAGCGAATTTGGCGAGCTCTTCAACAGTCTCCTGTTTGAAGCCACGATACTCGATGCCGTCGAACATGCGACCCAACACGCGAGCGGTGTCTGCCATGCTTTCTTTCACACCAATCTGAGAACCGGTAGGTCCAAGATAGGTAACGTGAGCACCCTGGTCGTAAGCGGCAACCTCAAAGGCGCAGCGAGTACGGGTGGAGGTCTTTTCGAAAATCAGGGCGATATTCTTACCCTTCATGGTTGGCTGCTCGGTGCCGGTATATTTGGCGCGTTTCAGGTCGCGAGCGAGGTCGAGCAAATAGTTGAGTTCCTTGGGGCTGAAGTCTAAAATCTTCAGAAAATTGCGGTTTCTTAAATTGTAAGCCATTACGTTTATAAATTTAATGATTAATTATTTACAAAAATCTTTTTATCATCCTTTGAAAGCATTGCGATTGAGCAGTTTGAGTACCAAACCTAAGGGGAAGCAGATTGCCGAAAGGACAATCATTGTGTTCCATCCAGGAAAGTGGCAGAGGAAGAAAAGAAATCCGATAACAAGGACAGCCGAAGACCACCAAAACATCTTTTGGGCGAAATTGGTAAATCCATTCGAATTAAACAAGTTGGACACTTGAGGCTGCTCGTTGGCATAAACCGGCAAATCATAGCATCTGAAAAAGCACCATACTGCCAATAGGCCAAATCCACAAATGAGGAATGGGTTGGAATGCTTGACAATAAGCAGCATCACCAAGCCTACCATGCTGACAGCAAGCGCTATAAGGACAAGAAACTTCATAAATTTCTTATATACTGCACTTTTCACCAAATTTTCTATGAATGCGGGCGTGGGCATATTCCTTCTTCCTTACTGATTACTATCTCACGATTCGGGTACCACAGTTGGGGTTGTCCAACTGGCCAGCCTCGGTGATGATGCACTCCTTGCCACCGTGTTCCACGAACATGATGGCCGCACGCACCTTGGGAGCCATGCTGCCTTCGGCAAACTGACCCTCTTCGAGGTACTTCTTTGCCTCGGCAATGGTGATAGTATCGAGCGCCTGCTCGTTCTCCTTACGGAAATTGATGTAGACCTTGGGCACATCGGTGAGAATGTAGAACTCATCGGCGCCAATCTCCACAGCACAGAGGGCGCTGGCGAGGTCTTTGTCGATAACGGCCTCAACACCGCGCACATAGTCGCTCTCCTCCACCACGGGGATACCGCCACCACCCACGGTGACGACGATGCTGCCGCTCTTGGCCAACTGCTGGACAATCTTGATATTGTTGATGCGGGTGGGCTTGGGCGAAGCCACCACCTTGCGCCAACCACGGCCCTTGGGGTCTTCCTTATACACGGCACCCGTGGCCTTGGCCAACTCGTCGGCCTGCTCCTTGGTATAGTACGGGCCCACAGGTTTGGTAGGGTTCTGGAACATGGGGTCGAGCTTGTTCACGGCCACCTGAGTCACAAGTGTAACCACATCGCGGTGAATATCGTGGCGGGCCATAACATTGCGGAGACCCATCTCGATGAGGTAGGCGATAGAGCCCTGGGTCTCGGCCACGCAGAAATCCATCGGCATGGCCTCGATATTGGCCCGTTTTCCCTCCTCGTGCTGGAGCATCACATTGCCCACCTGGGGGCCGTTGCCGTGACCAATGACGATATTATAGTTGCGTTCCAAAAGGTTGCAAAGCGACTCACAAGTGTTCTCCACATTTGCAATTTGTTCTTCGTATGTGCCCTTCTGACCGCCTCTCAGGAGTGCGTTACCGCCAAAAGCCACCACTGCAAGTTTTCTCATATTGTTCTTATAATATTAGTTTCTATTCAATTACATTTTCTTATTCTTCAATAAGAAATTGCAAATATACAAATAATTCCTCATATATATAAATAAAAATGATGAAATTTTGAAAACTTCGCTATTTCTTTCGTTCCCAATGACCCATTTGTTACTCGATTTTCTTATGTCATATAGGATAACGATTATAGCTGCAGCGAGCAAAACACTATTTCATTCCTGCGGTTACAATGGTCAGGGTTTCGGGGTCTAAGATGAGCTTTGCTATGCCAGTAAGTTGTTCGGGGGTAATGGTTTGTAGTGCTTCGTGGTAATTCTCGGTAAATTTTTCAGTCACATCTGTGGCCACCATCTGGCGATAACGCTCGGACCGCTCGAAGACCCCGTCGATGCTGCGGATAAAATCGCCTTCCATATAGTGCACCACCCTTTGCAGTTCCTCTGCCTCGACAGGCTCGTTGCGAAGGCGTTCCATTTCCTTCAACACCTCCTCCACGGCTTTTTCGGTGGCCTCGCCCGACACATCGGCAGCGATATAAAATACTATATTGCCACGGTAGATTTGGGTCTGGCTGTAGATGCCGTAGGTGTAGCCTTTGTCCTCGCGGAGGTTGCCCATGAGTCGTGATCCGAAATAGCCTCCCAGCACCGTGTTCAACACCATGAAGCGGGCATACTCCATATCGTCGAAAGCGTAGGGCAGAACACGCCCGACGCGGATCGAGGACTGTACCTTGTTGGGCATGGGATGGTACACGTTGTGGGCAGCATATTCGCTCACCCGAGGGCAGACGAATCTTGGCTCTTGTTTCTGCGGATTGTCGCCCACCAAATACTTATCGCACAGCGATAATAGATCCTCGTCGATGCTTCCGCTGAGCACTATGTGGGCTTGGCCCAGACGATAGTGTTCGCAAATGAAGGCGGCCTCATCTTCCTGTGTGAGGGTCTCCACATCCTCGGGGCGGGCGTATGTGCCCAGCACATGATCGGGTCCGTAGAGCTGCTCGTAAAAGATGTTGCGGGCGACATAAGCTGTCTTTTGGAAATTCTGCGAAAGCTGAAGACGTCTTTTTGCCTTGTGGGCTTCGAAAAGTTGCTGGGTGACACAGGGTTGTTCAAACATTTCACGCACTAAGGGCAACAACTCCTCGGCGTATTTTCGGAGGAAGTAAAACGACACATTGCCCGTGCAGATGTCGGCCATGCGCTCCAATGTGATGCCCCGAAAGTCCATAAACTCGGCCACCCATGCCGCCTCATGCTCCTTCGTGGCCTCGCCAAAGAGTTGGTTTGCGGCTTGCGCGAGACACATTTTGTGTTGGTGACAGCTGCCCCCTTCCACGGTAATATCGAGTTTCACAAGTTCCAAGGCATCGGATGGGAAGAGATAGAGGCTGTTGCCATTGGGCATAAGATGTATTTTGGGGATGAGTTCGAGATTAGGAATCATAGCGGAGGGTTTTAGAAGGTTACGGTCAGTTTCACATTCAGTTGGCGAGCTGTGAGATAATTGGGCACGGGGTAGTAGACATTGCTGTAGTCGGCCACCCAGATGTAAGAAACCACATTGTTGTGATTGAATAGGTTGAACACTTCGACCGAGAAAAGGATGTCGTCGAATATCTGGCCGATTTTGCTATACTGCACCGCCTTGAAACGGTTCAATTGTATGGAGGTGCCAAAATCGACACGGAAATAGGCGGGAAGTCGGTACTCGGTAGATCGGTCACGCTGATAGGGGAAGGTGACGGGGGTGCCTGTGCCATAGACGAGGTTGAGGCTCATACGCCACCACGGAATGGTGGGCAGGTAGTCCTGCGCAAAGAGCTTGAAGCTGAAACGCTGGTCGGTGGGACGTGAAATCCAACCCAAGTTGTCGCCCTTGATGTCCTCCTGGGTATGCATATAGGAGATGCTTGCCCACGATTCCAGCCCCTGCACGAAATCGCCATTCACCCTGAGGCTGGCTCCTGCGGCGTAACCTACGGCTTGTTGGTCGGGGTTATAACGCACACGAAGGTTGTCAATGGTGTAGGGCACAAGGTTGTCTATATATTTATAGTATACATCGGCTGTCAAGCGGAAGGGCATGTCCCACAGGCGGAAATTCCAATCCACGGTGCCCGCTGCCTGATAGGAGCACTGGGCGGGAAGGTCGTAGCAGAGGGTGCCGTCGCTGCGACGCATTTCCCTATACAGCGAAGGCTGCTGATACACTCCCGCTGCCAAACGATAGAGCAAATCATGTTTGCCGCGAGGCTTGTAATTGAGCGACACCCTCGGCGATATCAGCCACTGGGCTTCGAGTTGTTCGAGTTGGGATTTTTGCGCCACCAAGTTGTAGTACTGTCCTCTAAGTCCTGCCAAGAGGCGTATATCTGATTGTTTGCGGGTTACAAAGTTGAGTTCGCGCTGAACGTAGGCTATCCCTCGCAAGGTTTGCACCCTATTATCGGCATTGCAGAACAACTGCAGCACGGGGTTGAACACCGCCGTGTCGTCCACTCCTGGGAGATGGTGGTCGGTGGGGAAACTGTAGCCAGCACTATCCACCCATTTCCATTCCCTCATGCGGTCGGAGGTCTGTTCCAGCTGTCCTTTCAAACCAAAGTTCCAGCATCCCAACGGACGTTGCCAAACGGCTTTCAACTCTGTGGAATATATGCCCATATTGAGGTAGTTGCGGGCATGTTCCAAGAAAGTACCCACACCACGGTCGAAACGGTTTGTGTCGCCTGCCTCTTGTCCCACGCCCACCTCGTAGAGCCAATACTGGTTCTGCACATCATAGAGTTCCTGTTCACGATTGGCTTGTGCCGAAGTGGTCCATCGCAATTGAAAATCATCCGAGGGATGATAGTCGAACACCACGGCTCCCAGCATCGTATTGTAGCCGTCGACCTCCTGCCCGTCGAAATAGACATCCAACACCAGTGCCTCCATAAAACTGCCGAAAGTGGTGGTGCGGGCCAAAGGCACCAAGCCATAGCGGTTGCGGGTCCATATAGCCAAAAGCGAGACATCCAAGCGGTCGCTGATTAGGTAGGAGAACACCCCCTGCAAATCGGTGTAGGCAGAGGTATAGCTGCCCTCGGTGTCCATTCTGTTGAAGAGGTATCGGTTGCTGTGGTGACGAAAACCGACACTATAGGCAAACTTCTCCCCCACCCTGCCTTGCGCCGAAGCCGATCCTCCCAAAAATGAGGCCGAGAGGCGGTAGCGGTTCTCAATCGGGCGGCTATAGGTAATATCCAAAACCGAGGACATCCTGTCGCCATACGAGGCGTCGAAGCCTCCTGGCGAGAAAAGCAGGTGGTCAACAAGGTCGGGATTGATGATGCTCATGCCCTCCTGCTGACCGCTACGCACCAGTTGGGGACGATATATCTCCACATCATTAATATAGACAAGATTTTCATCAAACGACCCGCCCCTCACCGAATATTGCGAAGAGAGTTCGTTGTTGGAGCTCACATCGGGAAGGGTCTTCAACAAAGTCTCCACACCCTCGTTGGGCCCCACGTTATTTTCAATACGCTGGATGTCAATCTGCGTAAAAGTGGAGGATCGAATCCTGTCATCCGAGACCACAACCTCGTCCAATTGAGTGGCCGAAGGCAACAATTCGATGTCCAAAATGCGAGTTTCTTTCCCTTGCAGCAAAAGGCGTACCTCTTGCGAAACATACCCTGTGCAAGAGTAACGCACGGTCACACTATCCCCGTCACGAACCTCCAAAACGTAGCGTCCGCGATTATCGGTAGTGGTGCCGTAAGGTGCTGAAACGCTGACAACACCGACATTTACAAATTCAATAGGGGCGCCCTCGGATGTATGCACCTTTCCTTGCACAACACCTTGTGCTCGGCCCGAGGCCGAGGCGAAGGCCATGAGGGCCAAAAAAGTTATAAATATATACCTGTTCATTAAAAAATACTCGTATTAAACGCATGAATTGAAAAAAAATTGTACTTTTGCAAATATTTATTTCGCGAAAAGTGAATGTTGACTTGCGACTCGGGGGCAGCCCTCCAATCACCAATCATTATTCACAAAAACAAGAAAACAATAATTATCAATACATCATGAAATACAGATTAGCAGTATTAGCACTTATGTTGGTGGGGCTTGCATGTCAGGCTCAAAACCAAATGGACAAACAGGGGCGCCGTCAAGGCCACTGGATCAAAACCGACAAACAGGGCGTCAAAGTCTACGAAGGCGACTTTGTCGACGGCATGGAGACGGGCACTTTCACCTACTACTATGCCGATGGCAAGGTGCGTATCAAGAACGAGTACACCGTTCCTGGCAAGGTGTGCCAGCACGAAGTCTACGACCCCCAAGGCCATCTTCTGGCCAAAGGCACCTTTAATCAGAAGAACCGCGACGGCCTCTGGCAGTTTTTCACCGAGGAAGGCAAACTGATCAAATTCACCAACTACAGGATGGGTGTACGCCACGGTCTTCAGGTCATCTTCACCCAAACGGGCGACACCGCCGAAGTGTGCAATTGGACCGACAACCACCGCAATGGCCGTTGGTGGAAACGCATCGGCAAGCAGGGCTACATCACCGCCCACTATGTCAACGGCCTCATCGAAGGCCGCATGGAGGAATATGGCGAAGACCAAAAAATGGTGCGCGAAGGCAACTATGTGGCTGGCGAGCGCGAAGGACATTTCAAATACTATGAAAACGGCCAGCTGACCGTTGACGAAACCTGGCGCAAAGGCATCATGCGCGACCGCGAGGTGCGCCTACTCCTCCCCGAAGAGCGCTTTGTTTCCATCTTCGACATCAACTACATGTTCCCGCAAGGCAAGAACAAGGTGATAGTATACCTCACCGACGGCACCAAACTCACCGACCAAGAACCCAACGAAATACTCTATTCACGCATCGGCGACGGACGCTTCTCCCTTGCCAACAAAGAATCGCGCATCATGGTGGCCACCGAACTCATTGTCGGAACCACCCACGACAGCGAAGGCCGCGAAGTGCTCAGCCTCGACCCCAAGCCCGACTTCGACATCTTCCCCGACGAAGACTGCATGAAACTCCTCAAGAGCCTCAACCTTCAGAAACAAACCCTCGATGCAGGTGGCTCTTTCGACTTTGAAAACTAATTGAGATGCGCAGTCATTCCGATGTACCGATGTTGAGACATTCCGATGTTCAGATATTGCGTTTTCCAGTATCTGAACATCTTTTTCTCCATCATGCTGAAAAATCTAAATTTTTTTTGAAAATAGCAACAAAAAAACAAGGTGTCTCGCGACACCTTGTTTTCCCATTAAACACTATTACAAAATCCTTTTTTAGGTAAGAACTACCTAAGCACTTGATTTTAAGCTCGGACATGCTTATTTTCCCTCTCAAATGCGATTGCAAAAGTACGAATATTTTTTGAATCAGCAAACCTTTATCTAAAATTTAACTTCTATTAACTATTATGAATATCGCTGCTCACACCTTAGGATGCAAGTTAAACTTCGCCGAAACAAGTCATTTGCTCAGGACATTCAAAGAAGCCGATTTTAACATTGTCGACTTCCACGAAAAAGCCGATATTTACGTCATAAACACCTGCACAGTCACTTCTGTGGCCGAAAAGAAGTGTCGAAACGCCATCCGACAGGCAATTTCGCAAAACAGCAACGCAATTATCGCTGTCATTGGATGTTACGCACAAAACGAGGCTCAAAAGCTGGCTCAAATCCCTGGTGTGAACATCGTCCTTGGCAACGAAAACAAACACCAATTATTCGACATCATCATTTCCCAACTCAATGGGAATAAAGCAGAAATACCCACCTGTTCCGACACCAATGCCCCTTGGTCTTTCGCCTTGGCATACTCCGGCGACGACCGTACACGCACTTTTTTCAAGATCCAGGACGGCTGCGACTATTTCTGCACCTATTGTGCCATACCCTTTGCCCGAGGACGCAGCCGCAGCGCCACCATCGCCGAAACGGTAGCCATGGCTCGGGAGATAGCCTCCACAGGCACCCACGAGGTGGTGCTCACAGGGGTCAACACAGGCACCTTCGGACTTCATCAAGGCGAAACTTTCATCGACCTGCTCCGCGAATTGGACAAAATCGAAGGCATCCTGCGCTACCGAATCAGCAGCATCGAGCCCAACCTCATCACCGACGAAATCATCGACTTCGTGGCCTCCTCGCGTGCCTTCCTGCCCCACTTCCACATCCCGCTGCAAGCAGGCAGCGACAAGGTGCTGAAAATGATGCACCGACACTACGACACCCAACTTTACGCCAATCGTTTGGAACACATCAAGTCGGTGATGCCCGACGCCTGCATAGCCGCCGATGTCATCACCGGCTTCAATGGCGAGGACGACGACACTTTTGCCCAAAGCAAAACCTTCATCCAAAGCCTACCCATCTCCTATCTCCACGTCTTCCCCTACTCCGACCGTCCCAACACCCTCGCCTTACGGATGCCCGAAAAAGTGCCCATCCCCATCCGCAAAGCCCGCAGCCAGGAGCTCCACCTCCTCTCCGACCACAAACGACACGCCTTTATCGAGAGCCAGATGGGCAAAAGCCGCACCGTCCTGTGGGAGCACACCATCCACAACACCCCCGAAGGCGCCACCATGCAGGGATGGACAGACAACTACATCCGTCTTCAACGGCCCTTCGACAACGCCCTCATCGGCCTCATCACCCCCTACCCCGTCACCCCCGACACAATCGTTCAAGACTTCGCTTGCGAAGACTGATTCACAAATAGTGGCTGGTGACTTGTGATTAGTGACTGGGATGGCGGCAGCCAATTCTCAATTGAGGTCTCAACGAAAATATCCGTGAATGTGTCCATAAAATGATTTTCGAAATTTTTCGGACACTCACGGGCATTTCCGTTTGCGAAGCACTTTTAACACTTCAAGCCCCATTTTGCGTTTTTTGCGCTCTCATTATATCTCCACCGCTGGTGGGAGAATATTGGGAGAATATTGGGAGAATATTGGGAGAATATTGGGACAATCTTGGGACAATCTTGGGACAATCTATTAGCCACGCCCATGCTATTTTTTAACTCGTTTTAACATATTGTTAAAACTGAGGGCTTGAAAAATAAGTGGTTTTTGACAATGCAAATAAAAAGATTTTCGAAATTTTTCGGACATTCACGGGCATTTTCGTTTTCCATTTTTTGTGTGGCTCCCGCCCAATTCTCAATTGTTATACAACATTCGTGTAATTCGTTGTTTCAACAGTTGTTGGCGGGTACTGCCTTCGTGGTGCCCTCGCCCTGCCTTCGCTGTAGGGTCGCTATGAGGTGTTTACGGTGTCGCTATTGCGTCGCTTATGGGAGCGATGCCATGGCCATCCAGTCGCCATCCACGCGTCATCCTACGGCGGTTCAGCAACGAGGGCACCACGGAGGCACCACTATGTTAATTGAGAATTGGCTGCCGCCCCCCCCATAAATCACAAATCATAATTCATCATTCAAGAAAATTATATATTCTCAATTATTTTTTGTATCTTTGCATTACAAGATTCGTTGTCATTTTGGCAACAAAATATTGTATTTTAACAACCTATATATATTTTATCATCTTTTAAAAATAGATAATTTATGAGCGGCCTATTTGGAGTCATCAGCAACAAGCCCTGCGCTTCGGAACTTTTCTACGGAACCGACTACCATTCGCACCTTGGCACACGCCGTGCGGGTCTCAGCACTATCGACAACGGTGTGGTACACCTCAACATCCACAACATTGAGAACACTCAGTTCAAAACCAAATTCAATGCCGACATCCACGAAATGTTGGGCAACAAGGGCATCGGCGTCATCAGCGACTCCGACGCGCAGCCCATTGTCTGCAACTCCCATCTTGGCCGTTTCGCAGTATGCACCGTGTCGCGCATCAACAATATCCCCGAACTCGAAAAGCTCTGCCTCGACCAACACCAGCAGTTCACCGAACTCAGCATGGGTTCCACCAACCCCACCGAACTCATAGCGCTGCTCATCACCCAAGGGGCCACTTTCGCCGACGGCATACGCAACGTCTACGACCATGTGCGCGGCAGCGTGTCGTTCCTCATACTCACCAACAACAGCATCATCGCCGTGCGCGACAAACTGGGCCGCACCCCCCTCACCATCGGACGTCGCGGCACCGACTATGCCGTGGCTTCCGAGAGCCACAGCTATGTCAACCTCGGCTACGAAACCGAATACTTCATCAAAGCCGGCGAGGCCGTCGAAATCAACGCCGAGGGCATCAAGCAGATCATCGCCCCGAGCGGCAGGATGCAGATATGCTCCTTCCTGTGGATATACTACGGCTACCCCTGCACCGAATACGAGGACATCAACACCGAAGAGGTGCGCTACCGTCTGGGCGAAGTGATGGGTAAAACCGACGATGTGGAGGCCGACTATGTCACAGGCATACCCGATTCGGGCATAGGCATGGCCTTAGGTTACGCCATAGGCAAAGGCATCCCTTACAAACGCGGCATCCTCAAATACACCCCTACTTGGGCCCGCAGCTTCATGCCCACCAACCAGGAGGCCCGCAGCCTCGTGGCCAAGATGAAGCTGATACCTTCGCACAAAATTCTTGAAGGCAAAGACGTGGTGTTCTGCGACGACAGCATCGTCCGCGGCACACAGCTCCGCGACCAGGTCAAGATGCTCTACAACAGCGGCGTCAAGCATGTGCACATCCGCATCAGCTGCCCTCCGCTGGTACACGGCTGCGACTTCCTCAACTTCTCCGCCTCCAAGACCGACAAAGAGCTCATCACCCGCCGCATCATCGCCCAACTCGAAGGGGGCGAGGTGCGCAACATCGAAGCCTACCAAGACGACACCTCCAAGGAATACGCCAACATGGTGGAGGCCATACGCAGGGAAATCGGCGTCGATACCCTCAAGTTCAACACCCTCGGCAATGTCTGCAACGCCATCGGCCTCGACAAGTGCGACATCTGCACCCATTGCTTTGACGGCAGTTCCTACGACAAATAACGATAACACGACCCGAAAAAATGTCACAATATTCCAATACTCTCAAAAAGTTCCGCATCGCCCTGTCGCTTGCCCTCGTGATCTTCACGGCAGGTTCCGCTCGTGCGCAACAGGTGGTGCCCCTTTTCATGCGCGACATAGCCCCCGAGTTCGGCATCCGTGCCGATTTTTTGGACGACACCATCCACCTCGTGCGTTACCTCGACACCCTCACGGGCGACAACCATACGCACACCGACACCTGCGTCACACTCAACGCACGGCTCATGACCATGCAGAACTCCATCCGCTACGACTTCCGCCACAGCAAGGACACGATATGGATTGATGCCACCACATACCTCAGCGACTATAACGACTACGGCCAACGCATCGACGACCTTTCAGCAATGCTTCTCCGCCGAGCCCACATATATATAGAGCGCGAGCACCTCCGCACCGACTCGCTCCAACAGTCGGCCATCAACATCACCAAGGACAGCATCAGCCGCCAGCACCGCACCATCGTCAACGCCTGCGACGGCATCGGCATCAGCGACAAGACGCGCCAAAAAGAGCTCAAAGACCTCTATTACGCCTACCTCTCCGTTTACAACCGCTACGACTTCTCTATGCGCCGTGGCGACAGCGCCTACGTCAACGACCTCAACGAGTTCTCCGCTTTTCAAAAGCACATCATCAACAATCTTTTGAGCAACAACAACTACACTTCCCGCATCAACAGTTTTGCCAACACCCTTCGCATACGTTGCGGCCACAACCACGCCGAGGTGTACCGTTCCTACTCCCGCGTATTCCTGCAAAAGCCCTTCCCCATCGACTTCTCCTCCATCAAGGAGTACTACGCCTATACCGAGAAGCAGCAGGAAATCCTCGACATACAGAACTGCTACCTCGAAGTGGTAGACCTCCGCGAAAGGATTACCGCCGCCAGCAAACGCATCACCAGCCTTTACAACCCCAAATTCCGCGATGTGGCACGCACCTATGACGAAGTAGTCAAAACCATCCACACCGTCCCCTCCTTCACCACGATGCCCGACGCCCAATTCTTCATCGGCGAACTGAAGGAGTTCATCCAAGTGCAGGAATGTTACCAGAGCGACTACAACCGAATCTCCGCCATCTTGTCGCACTCCGACACCATCTCCCGCCGATGCTCCGTACACTACCCCGATGTGGCCAAAGCCTATAAGAGCCTCTTCGCCACCATCAACGTCAACCCCAACTACCACACCCTCGACGATGCCGAGCACTACAGCCGCGAGCTCGACTATGTGGAAGTCATGCAACGCCAGTACGACACCATCGTCGACCTCCGTGCCAACATCGAAGAGCTCAAAGACTCCATCAGCCGCCACTGGCTGCAACATTTCAGCATCTACAACGGGTTCCAAACCATACGCAAACAATTCGTCCTCACCCCCAGTTTCATCAATGTCGACGGCGGCCACGATTTCATCAACAGCCTCAACGATTGTGCCAGCATGGAGAACCTCTGCATCGACGTCATCAACCTCTTCAACGAATACCAAGACCTCGACGACAAAGTGGGTTCGGCCATACGTCCCTACAAAAACATCAAAAAAGCGTACGACAAACTTGAGAAGGACTACATTACCATCAAAAGCATCAACCACTCTTCCGAACTCGAACTCTACCACCAACAGCTTTCAGCCTTCATCTCGGTGCAGAAGACCATCTTCGACAAGGCCTACAGCAACGATGCCGCCAGCACCGACCTCCGTCTCAAGGGCATCAAAGACAACGACAAAATAGAGCTCATCCTCGGAGTACAGTAATCACCAAACCTCTTTCACCATGAAAATAGCCATCATTCTCTCTGGCTGCGGCAACCGCGACGGCAGCGAACTCCAAGAAACCCTCTCCCTCATGTTGGCCATCGACCGACGCGGCTGGAGCTACCAATGTTTCGCCCCCGGCGGAGGATGCCGTGTTGTGAGCCACCTCGACGGCAAAGAAACAGGCGAGGTGCGCGACCTATATGTCGAAGCCGCCCGCATCGCCCGAGGCAACATCAAGCCTCTGATCGAATACACACCCCACGACTACGACGCCCTCGCACTCCCTGGCGGCATGGGTGCCGCCCGCAACCTCAGCAGCTATGCCTTCGAAGCAGAAAAAATGGATGTACGTTTCGATGTCCAGCAAGCCATACTCCAAACCTACCAGGTTGAGAAGCCCATCCTCGCCATGTGCATCGCCCCCATGGTGCTTGCCAAAGTGCTCGGCCCCTACGGCGTCACCCTCACCCTCGGTCTGCCCTGCGCAGCCTCCCATGCAGCCGAAGTCCTCGGCGCCAAGCACCAATGCTGCAAAGCCACGGAGGTGTGCATAGACAGCCAGCACCATGTCTACACCACCCCCGCCTACATGGTCGCCACCCGCATCAGCGAAATCTTCGAGGGTGCCGAGAACCTTGTCAAAGCATTGGAATAAACCTCTCTATCGAGGCTCAAAAATAAAAAAGTGCGGATTCTTTCACGAGTCCGCACTTTATTTTCTCAAGTCACTAATTTTATCTCACCGTTGCCTTTATATCTTTCGGCTGGGCAGTAGTTTCACCATCCTGTTTATACCAGGGGGCATACTTTCCTCCAGGAATGTCCGACAAAATAAAAGCGTTGCATTTACGGGCAGCCACAATATGGTCGGTGACGGCTGTCTTGATAAGCGAGGCTATCAGCATCGTCGACTCCTGACCCGTAGCGCTGTTGCGGCTCTTCTCCGACAAATCAAGGTACAAATCGCAGCTACGCTCAAACAGCACTTCGTTGGTCTTGGTCGACTTGATTATATAGTGCAACTTAGTTTCAATACCGAAGCCCGATTTTTTCCATGTGTCTATCACCGTGAACACCACAGCATCGGCACCGAACACTTTGCCAAACTGCGACACATTTCCATCCACGAACATCTCGGCATCGTAGGCACTCTCGGCTTTCAGCAACTCCATCGTAACATGGGGCGACACCACATAATAGCCAGCCTCAATCAGCGGCGTGTTAATCGAGGTATACAGCAGTTCCTTCGCCTCCACATTGGTCGTGTTGTTGATGGGGGGCATCACTACCAGTACCACAGGATCCTCGTTATACATTTTCGGATATAGTGACGCACGCGTATTTTTTGTGCTCATGCAGGAACTCATCATTAATGCACACACGGCCAAAGCCGCTATAATTATGCTATTTCTTTTCATTCTATTTCCCTCCATTTTCCTTCAGTTTTTTCAATAGCGGAGCCACAAACACAGCCGATTCGGGATAGAGTTGTATCTCCATCTCCAGCATGGCTATTCCCTTTGTGCGGAAATCGCTGCCGTACTCCGAACTCTCCATCTTGCGTTTCTGACGATTCGAGGCATTCTCGTAGAACACCGTGGCCGTCTGTGGCTGCAGCAGCAGGTAGCCGTACTCAGCACATATTCCTGGGGGCACCACGCCACGTGTCCCGCCAGGGTTGCTCACCATGTCCTCATACACACACAGCAAATCGCACAAACTCTCGGGCGACTGCTTGTCGTAATACTTGTACGAGGCTTTCTCATAATCCGAAGTGCCCTTGTCGAAATTCGGATTCGAGCCCCAGTAATACAGCCTCGAACTCCCGCACGACGCCATCAGCATCGCCGCAGTCAAAATCAATAATACTTTCTTCATAATTGAATAACCTTTGTCTCGCCTGTCGAAACGAGAATTAATTTCTTGAACACCTCCTGACCGTCACACTGCACCTTAACGTCGTGTTTGCCCACGGGCAGCACGATATGCGTCGTGGCTGTCTGCTTAATGTTGCGGCGGCGTTTGAAAGCCTTATTCGCTATTGTTTGCGTATTGTAGGTGGTGCCATCTATTGTCACCACAATGTCATACGATTCGGGAGCCACAAAGCACACATAGCTCTCATCCTCCACACCGCCCGACACCGAGTACGAACCCACGCCGCAGCTTGCCATCAGCAGCACTCCGGCCACTATCCAAATCAGTTTTTTCATCTTCTTGTTATTTTTCCATTAAATAATAATCTGTCAATTTTTCAGCGTCTATTGCGTCGCCTTCATACGAGCAGAACGAGATTTCGTTCTCGGGGGTGTCGCCCATCGTGGTCAGCACCGTCACCGTGCCCACCTTCGTGCCAGGCAGTTCTATCTTGATGCCCGTCTGGGGATTGGTCACCATCTTGCCTTTCTTATACACCACGAACTTCGTGCCCTCGGTCATGCCTTGCGACTTGCCGCCCGAGATGATGTATGTGCCATCTTCCACCGACAGCACATAGCCTCTCCACGGCTTGTCCATGCACTTGTTAATGATGTTCTCCACCAGCTGCGTCAGAGCCGCCGAGATGGCCTTGTCGCTCAACGTGGCATCATAGCCAGCCGAGCCGCCCAATCCCAGCGTCTGCTTCGACGTGGTTTCGGCAAAGCCCTTGGCCTCGTCGGAATAGATAATCAGGCCCGAAGCCACATCCACCAAGCGGATGCTCACACCCGCCTCAACTGTCTGCGTCTTCGACTGCGAGAACAACCTGTCGTCGCCCTCCACCTTGCGGCCAAACGAGGTTATCGAACCCAGGATGATATAGTCGGCGCCAATCTTCTGCATACCCTCGCCAGCCTCGTTCACCAGTTCCTCCAAGCCATCACGTTCCAACAGGATGAATTTCTCCGTAGAAGCCAACTTGGCGGACAAGATGTCCAAAGCCTGTTTTCTGATAGGGTCGTTCTCCCTGTCGTAGAAAAGACCTTTGGCATACTGGGTCTCATTCGTAAAACGTCCGATGGCGACCTTGCGCTTCATCGTCTTGTCCATCTGTGCATTAACCGAGCCGCACAACGTCAGCACCGCCAAAGCAACAATCAAAAGCTTTTTCATCATATTTCAGTGTATTATTGAAAATTATTATCCATTTATTGAAAATGCAAAAATACATATTTTTTCCGAATCAACAAAATTTTTTTCGGCATAGGATACAATGTTAAAAGTGCATTGGCGGACAATAAATGGGATGTGGACGCGTTATATTTGGAAATCAATAAGGCCACCCAAGGAGCAAAGGGCTCACCTCTTTCGCAAGGCCTAGAATAAAAATGATTGAGCCCATTATTATAGTAAAATGAAAAAACTGATTATCATTATCACCTTAGTGTTTGGTATTTATTTTACCTCTTTTTCGCAGATAGTTCTTGATACCGAAACAACCGAGAAAACAAAGCAGGCTTCAAAGACAAGACAAGATTCACTTAATGCTGCTTTTCAACATCATATAGATTCGATAGAATCTGTAATGCAACAAGAATATTTTGACTATGTCAAATATATGCAAGCAGAAACAAAAAAACTTCCTCGTTACAAGATATATCAAACAGAAAACATTCATATCCTATTGAAAATTGACACACGAATAGGTAGAGTTTATATGATTCAATACGCATCGAAAGATCCTCTTGCCGTGGAGATACCAATAGGACCCTTTCCTCATGGTAGAGAAAACTGGGGTTGGAACGGTCGGTATGAACTATATCCGACTAAAGACATGTACAATTTCATTATGATAGACAGCTATGAGGGAGAAACCTACCGAGTGCAATGGGGTCCTAAAGCGTCAGATAGGTTTGTTCAGTGTATTGCGAATTGACCATTAATGGTCATGCGGGTGAGGCCGAATTGGATGAATTTTTCTTTGTTCAGCAACTCGGAGAATACTTTGCCTGTCAGATAGGGCTGGAGATCGACTTCCTTAGTCACTCCATCGCTGAAGGTAAGTCGCCAATATAATCAACATCAGCAACACGCAGCATGACATTCGAGTTTTTTTAGAAGATGGAGGAGCCGCTGAGCACCCTCCATCTTAATTCTGCTATTGTTGGCAGTATTATTTGCGGCTTTCTTCGACGGACTCTTTGATGAGCTGGAAGGTGGCTTCGATGTCGTTGTCGAGACCCATGCTGAAACGGATGAGGCCTTCGCTCATGCCCATTTCTTTCTGGAT
>JAZUFY010000030.1:0-6820 GCA_045640925.1 Bacteroidales bacterium | reverse complement strand
TTGCGGCATCGTGCCCCTCGTGTGGTTCACCCGCATCAGCAGCCGTATCGGCAACGAAGAGTACGCCCGTACCCAGCAGCGTCACGTCAAAGGATGCACCTTCTGGTGCTGGGGCATCCTCGGCGCCCTCATCGTCGTCGGGCCCTTCATCTACTACCACAAACTCTTCAAATCCATGAACGCCGTAAACGCACACTACAACATCAACGGCTGAACATCGATAGGTTTGCTCGTGAGACCGAAGCAAAAAGTTGCTGACGTTCAGCAGGCCTCGAAGCAAACCTAACAACAATAAGGCTGCAAGTGCCCCCCCGACCTTGCAGCCTTGCTTGTATTGTAACTTGATTTGCGAACCCACCTCTTCATTTTTATAAATACTATTTTTGTTTAATTCTAAAAAAAGTCGTATCTTTGCAATCCGTAGAGTTTAATCTTTTTTGTGTATGAAATACGGTTTTGACAACGAGAAGTATTTGAAAATCCAGTCCGAACATATCAAGGAGCGTATTGCCCAGTTCGGTGACAAACTGTACCTCGAATTTGGGGGCAAACTGTTTGACGATTTCCATGCCAGCCGTGTGCTGCCAGGTTTCGAGCCCGACAGCAAGTTGAAGATGCTGATGCAGTTGCGCGACGACGCGGAGATTGTGATTGTCATTAGTGCGTTGGATATTGAGAAGAACAAGGTGCGTGGCGATTTGGGCATAACGTACAACGAGGATGTGCTGCGTTTGCGTGACGAGTTTATGAACCGAGGCCTGCAGGTGACATCGGTGGTGATAACCCATTTTAATGGTCAAGGTAGCGCCATAGCCTATCGCGAAAGGCTGGAAAGGCTGGGGGTGAATGTGTATTACCACTACATTATTGAGGGCTATCCCACGAATGTGGACTTGATTTGCTCGGACGAGGGTTTTGGCAAGAACGAGTATGTCAAGACCACGCGCCCACTGGTGGTCATCACGGCACCAGGCCCTGGCAGCGGAAAGATGGCGGTGTGTCTCAGCCAGCTGTATCAGGAGAACAAGCGAGGTGTGAAGGCAGGTTATGCAAAGTTTGAGACTTTCCCCATTTGGAGCATAGCGCTGAAGCATCCCGTGAATGTGGCATACGAGGCCGCCACGGCTGATTTGAACGATGTGAACATGATCGACCCGTTCCACCTGGAGGCCTACGGCAAAACGACGGTGAACTATAACCGCGACATAGAGATTTTCCCTGTGCTGAATGCTATTTTCGAGGGCATCTATGGCGAGAATCCCTACAAGTCGCCCACCGACATGGGGGTGAACATGGCGGGTTTCTGCATCTCGGACGACGAAGTGTGCTGCCAGGCGTCGAAGGATGAGATTATCAGGCGCTACTACACCGCTTTGTGCGACTTTGCTCAAGGCAAGAGCAGCGAGAACGAGGTGAACAAGATAGCCCTGCTGATGAAGCAGATGAAGATAAAGACCGCTGACCGTCGTACAACAGTGGCGGCTCTGGAGCGTAAGCAGAAGGAGGGTGCCCATGCTTCGGCCATAGAGTTGGCCGACGGCACCATTATCACGGCTCACACCAGTGCTCTGCTGGGCCCCAGTGCGGCGCTGCTGCTTAACGCTCTCAAGCATTTGGCGGGTATAGACCACAGCATACGTCTTATTCCGCAGGCTATGATCGAACCCATACAGCAGACCAAGGTGCGTATGCTGCACGGACACAACCCGAGGCTGCACACTGATGAGGTGCTCGTGGCGTTGTCGATGCTAAGCCTCAACGATGAGAACTGCCGCCGAGCGCTGGAATGCTTGCCACAACTGGACGGTTGTCAGGTACACGCCACGGTGATGCTCAGTGAGGTGGATCGCAAGATATTCAAGAAACTGGGTATCGGCCTGACCACCGACCCTGTGAAGAAGGGAAATTAAGAGTGGGCGGAGCATATTTTCATTTTCCATTATAAAAACAATACATACCATGAAAAGGACGCTATTGCTTGTTTTGATTTTGCTCGTGGCGGCAGGTGCCGCAATGGCACAGAAAATGGATACGGTGCATTACCGCGGAGGCAACGTGTATGTGGGTTATGTTGACGCGCACCGTCTGCCCCACGGCGAGGGAACATTTTTCTACCGCGACCGCAAGTCTCGTACAGAACGCTATGAGGGCAACTTTGAACACGGCGAGAGAGAAGGCCACGGCGTGTGCTACCTTTTCAATGGCGACCATATTGAGGGTGAGTTTCACAAGGACGAACTGGTGTCGTGCACTTGGAACAAACACAACGGCGAGGTGTACACAGGACAAATTTTTAACGAGGTGCCCAACGGGAAGGGCCGTTACCAGTATGTGTCGGGTGACATATACGAGGGCGATTTTGTGGATGGGGACCCCGAAGGCGAGGGCACTTGCCACTATGTAGATGGCAGCGTGTTTGCGGGTCATTGGGTGCGTGGCAAGGCGACAGCGGGGGTGATGACCGATGTGGAGGGCAACCGTGTGGAGGGCGGTTTCATCAACGGCGAGCCCGATGGTGAGATGCTTGTGAGTTACGCCAACGGCGACCGTTACGAGGGCAATATGTACCAGGGGCAGCGCCACGGATTGGGCAACTATTACTATGCCTCGGGGGATGTGTATGAGGGTGCGTGGGCCAACGATGTAATGCACGGGCCTGGGGTGCTCATCCGATCCAACGGCAACAGATACCAAATGAACTATGTGAAAGGCGAACAGCGTGGCGACGTAGTGGTGGAATATTCCAATGGTGACCGCTACGAAGGAGCCGAAGTGAAAGGGCGCCACGAGGGCCAAGGCAAGTATATCAGCCACGAGGGTGATGTGTACGAGGGCGGCTGGCACAACGGCCTTAGGCACGGCAAGGGTACCTATATCTGGAACAGCGGCCCCAACAGGGGCAAACGCTACGAGGGACAGTGGGCCGAAGGCAAGCAGAACGGTCAGGGCAAACTCTATAAGGATGACAAACTGGTGTACGACGGCACATGGGTGGACGGCAGAATGGTGGATTGAATGGAAATGTGGTTGGCATGCGAGGACTACGCCACGGCATGGGGGAGAGGAGATTCGGAGTTTTGTTGATGGTTCATTGAAGGATGTGTTTGCGGAGGTCTTGTATTTTGTTACTATGAAATAAAAGAGAATATGAAAGAAAAATTATTTTGCCTTGTGGTTTCGCTATTGATGGTGCCTGTTGTGGCTTGCACGAAGCCAGAGGAGCCTGTTGTGCCGGACCAGGACACGGTGGTAAAACCCGAGATTGAGTTGAGCGATAGTGTGTTTTTCTATGAACAGCGGCTCTATGCCCCAGGGGAGTACGGATCGAGGAATTACCGTATTCCGGCGATTTGCACTTTGCCCGACGGAACTCTCTTGGCGGTGAACGACAAGAGAAAATACAATGAGGGCGACCTGCCCGAAGATATTGACATCGTGTGTCGCCGCAGCAGCGACAACGGGCGCACTTGGAGTGAACCGCAGACCATCATTGCCGGTACGGGCTACAAACATGGCTACGGCGACCCTGCCCTTGTGGTGTGTCCCAACGGTGATGTGCTCTGCCTCTTCTGCGGCTTAAACGGTTTTTGGCAATCCACTGAGACCGACCCGCAGGGCATCTTTGTCTGCCGCAGCACTGATGGCGGCGTGAGCTGGTCGCAGGCCGAGGACATCCACACTCTCGTGTGGGGATCGCATGCCGTCAACTCCGTCTGCCGCAACTACAAAGGCGGCTTCATCGCCTCGGGCAACGGCCTTGTGCTGAAACGTGGTGAGCATAAAGGTCGCATCCTCTTCGTGGCTGCTTTGTGCCGTAATAATGAGAATGTGCCAGACAATTTTGTGGTCTATAGCGACGATAACGGATACACCTGGCAGGTATCGAACTGTGCCTTCTATGCCGGCGATGAGGCCAAGGTTGTGGAACTTGTGGATGGCAGGGTGTTGATGAGTGTCCGCCAAAGTGGACCCAGAGGTTATACCATTTCGGAGGATGCGGGTGTCAATTGGGGCGCTTCATACACATGGCCTGAGATGAACACCAACGCCTGTAACGGCGAACTTCTGCGCCTCAGCGCAGTCGATGAAGGTGGTGAGCGCAACATTCTCCTCCATTCCATCCCCAACTCGATGAACCGCGAGAATGTGAGCATCTTTATCAGCTACGACGAGGGAAAGACATGGCAAACTCCCGTGAAGTTGTGTGAGGGTCCGTCGGTATATTCGTCGCTGACCTTGCAGAAGGACGGCACCATCGGGGCTTATATAGAGAAAAATCCGAATGGGGCATGTGAGTTGTGGTATCAGAATTTCACATACGCATGGTTGTTGGAGCAGATAAAATAACTTTAAGAATAGAGTTGTTAAAGAGGGAAGATGGATAAATATATGAGACGGATTATACTTTTTTTGGTTGCGTGGGTTGTTGTGTGTATAGCACAGGGACAGACCGTGAACAAGTATTGGGTGACGCTGCGTGACAAGGCGGGAAGCATGTATAGTTTGGACAATCCTTCAGCTTTTCTCGGACCTCGGGCTTTGGAACGCAGAGACCGACTGGGAATAGCGTTGGACAGTTTGGATTTGCCCGTGAGTGAGGCCTATATTGTAGCTTTGCGGCAGGCGGGTTTCAGAGTGCAGAACCGATCAAAGTGGCTCAATGGCGTGGCTGTATTTGCGGACAGCACCCGCATGGCGGCATTGTTGGACTCAATGCCTTTCGTGGTGGCATATCAGTTGTGCGACTCGGGCACACTCTATCCTCCCGAGACGGAGGTTATGGGTGGTTATTACCCTGTGGATTATGTGGAGTATGAAAATGCCTTCGACCATAATTATTACAATTGGGGATACGACCAGATACGACAATTGCACGGTGATAGTCTCCATAGTGCTGGCTACCAAGGCGAAGGTATGCTGATAGGGGTATGCGACGGAGGTTTCCCCGGAGTGGACAGCATAGCGTTTTTCGACACCCTGCGTGCGGAAGGAAGATTGGTAGCCACACGCGATTTCGTGTGGTTGGGGGATAATGTGTACAATGTTCACTCGCACGGCACGATGGTGCTCTCGACAATGGCGACATATCTGCCAGGTTTCTATGTGGGAACAGCCCCTAAGGCTTCGTATATTCTTTGCAGAACAGAGAACACTACTTCGGAGACGCTGTTGGAGGAATATAATTGGGTGGCTGCGGCCGAATATTTGGACAGTATGGGAGCCGATGTTGTCACCACGTCGCTGGGATATTTCTATTTTGACGATAGCACACAGAACCACACTTTGCGCGATTTGGACGGGCGTACAGCACCGATTACGCTGGGCGCTGAAGTGGCTGTGAGCAGAGGCATGGTGGTGGTCAATTCGGCAGGCAACGAGGGGCAGAGTATTCCACAACATTTGGGTGTGCCCGCCGATGGGGAACATGTGCTCACCGTTGGGGCGGTGGATGAGATGGGTGATTGGGCATCGTTCAGCTCTTATGGCCCCACATGGGATTTCCGCATCAAGCCTGATGTGATGGCACTGGGAAGCTATGTACCTTGTGCTGCCTCTACGGGCAAGCTTGTCTGGTCGAGCGGCACCTCTTTCTCGGGTCCTATTATTGCGGGCATGATGGCTTGTGTGCGACAGCGTTACCCGATGCTGAGTCCCGAACAGCTGTGCGACAGTGTGCGGTCGTGGTGCGACTCGGCCGATACCCCGGGAAGAAAGCGCGGATACGGTATCCCCGATTTCAGCAAAGCGGTGGGAGATACGACGTATATGGGTATTGCGGATAGGACCATAGATGCTGTTGCTATCTATCCGAATCCTGCGAATGATTACTTTGTGATAGATGCCAATATTGAAAGGCAGTCAGAGATGACCGTGATAAACATGTTGGGCAGGGAGATGATGCGTAAGCCTATAGTAAAAGGGATTACCCAAGTCAACATATCCTCTTTGCCTAAAGGCATATATTTTATTCGAATAGCGAATACTACTTTTTGTCAGAAGTTGGTGAAAAAATGACGCCACAGCCGCCACCTGGGGCGAGTTGGAGTTTGAGGCGGGTGTGAGAGGATACCTGCTGTATGGTGATTTGATAGCTGGCGGGATTGGTGTCGTAGTGGGCGTCAGGGCCATCAGCGTAGATGGTGGCAGTGTAGGATCCTTTGCCCAAGAAGGAGAGGGGGACACGGATGGTGCGGGCCTCTTCGTTGGTAGCAGCGGCGAGGTAGTAGGTATCGCCCGAGCGACGAGCAATAACGGCGTATTGTCCGGGTTCGCCCTGTAGGGCCTCAGACCAGTCGTAGTCGGGGTTGAGGTCGCGGAAGAACTGGAACATGGGGTGAATGTTGCCCTGGGCATCTTGATAATTCTCAATCAAATCAGCAGCCATCACCAGTGGTGAATATATCAGCACCCATAGAGCCACCTGCTTGGCTATTGTGGTGTGCACACAACATTCGCGGGCATCCTTTTGGTTCCATTGCTGACAGCGGGGGTCGTCCTTGATGCGATTGTAGGTAATGTCAAAAATGCCGGGAGTGTAGTCCATAGGCCCAGCGAGGAGGCGTGTGAAGGGGAGGGTGACTTGGTGGCGAGGATCGTTGCCGTCGCTCCAGGCGTTCCACTCCATTCCGCGGGCTCCTTCGCCACTCATCAGGTTGGGATAGGTTCGACGGAGTCCTGTGGGCTTGATAGGTTCGTGCACATCGAGGGCGAGGCCGTATTGTGCTGCGGTTCGCATGGCGTGGGCGTAGTGCTGCACACCGTAGCGCGAGTGGTGAATCTCGCGGTTGGGAAAGCCTCCGGCATAGCCCGTCTTCACGGC
>JAZUFY010000029.1:0-3628 GCA_045640925.1 Bacteroidales bacterium | reverse complement strand
CGCCACGCCGCCAGCTTTTTTCCATGTGATGGGCTCTTTGAGGAAGATGGCGGCTACGAACATGGTCATGATGGGGGTCATGGATTGCACCACGGAGAGGTCGATGGGGGCGGTCATGGTGATGGCGGTGAGGAAGGTCATTTGGGGTATCACCAACCCCAACATGGCGGCGCCGCACATTCGGAGCAAGTCCATGGGAGGCACTTTTTCTTTCGGTGTAAAAATCCCTAAAAGCCAAAACAATATGCCCGCGCAAAGGGCTCGAAAAGTGAACAAGACTATGGGCGACAATGCCCCTTCGTTGGCGATATCTTTGCAGAAGATTATGTTCAGACCGAATATCGCATACGCCCCAAAACTGGCCAGATGGCCTATGAGTTGACTGTGTTTTTTCATCTTCATTTTGAATTGCAAAGATACGAAAAATACAATAAACAGCGTGTTTTTTCGTTATTATTTTTGATGAAAAAGACGGTGTTTATTTTGTGTTTGCTTGTGATGGCCACGGGCGGGGTGCTGGCTCAGGAGTCGGCACACGACCCGTACAGGCCGTGGGTGAGATGGTGGTGGAACGGCGACAAGGTGGACACTGTGGAGCTGAAACGCGAACTCCGTGTGTTGAAGGCTGCGGGCATAGGAGGGGTGGAAATCAACCCGATAGAGTTTCCTGCCAAGCGGTGCGACAGCCTCGGAATACCGTCGCTGCGGTGGCTCGGTGATGATTGGATGGAGGCGTTGGGTGCCACGCTGCGCGAAGCCAAGGCGTTGGGCTTGGGATGCGACCTGTTGGTTGGGTCGGGGTGGCCTTTCGGCATGGAGACGCTGCCTATGGAGGAGCGCGCGCAGGTGATGCTGACATACGCTGTGCCCTTGCCCGAAGGGGTGTCGGCTATCACGAAGGATTCTATTTTCAGGGCCGTGGACCCGCAGGTGAGTGTGCAAAATGCGGACCGAACGTTCGAGTTGGTGAGCCTCAAGTTGGCTCCCGATTCAATGACGTTGATTGACGAGGTTGTGGATGTTCCCATTCCCGAGGGGGATACGGTGGTGATATCGTCGGTGGCAGGGCAGTTTCTTTATGCCTTGGTGCGGGTGAGGAGTTTTGCCAGCGTAATCAATGGTGCACCAGGTGCTTCGGGACCTATTTTAGACCATTTGAACGCCGCTGCGGTGCGGGGTTATCTTTACAATATGTCGTCGGCTTTGGAGCGCAGGTTTGGGCCTATGAGGAATTGGCTGCGAGCTTATTTTGTCGACAGCATGGAGCTGGAAGGGAGCAACTGGACGGATGATTTTGCCGAGGAGTTCCGCCGCCGCCGTGGCTACGATGTTATGCCTTGGCTGCCGTTCATCATGTTCAAGGTGGGACGGCTGGGCAATGTGGAGAGTTATGAATATGGCTGCAAGAAGGGTGCCGATTTGCAGCAGCGTCTCAACAATGTGCGGCATGATTTTGAGCTCACTAAGGCCGAACTGCTGCATGAGAGGTATACGCTGACGTTCCTCGACTGGTGCCACAGTCAGGGTATGCAGGCACGCGCACAGGCCTATGGTCGCGGGTTCTTCCCTCTGAAGAGTTCGCTGGGCTACGACATTCCCGAGGGCGAAAGCTGGACGACCAATTATCTGCGCCATCGTGTGGGCTACGAGATGCCCGACGATGACTACCGTCGCGGGCGTGCCTACACGATGATTAACAAGTATGTATCGTCTGCCGCCCACCTTGCGGGCCGCACCCTCGTGAGCGCGGAGGAGATGACCAACACCTACATGCTTTTCAACACCCCGCTGGAACTGCTAAAGCTGGGTTCGGACATGGACGCCATTGTGGGCATCACCCATTCTGTGTGGCATGGATTCAACTACAATCCGCCCGAGGCAGGCTTCCCAGGCTGGGTGCAGTATGGCAGCTATCTGAACGAGAAGAACACTTGGTGGCCCTATTTCCATTTACTGAACGAATACCGCGCCCGTATGAGCACCATTTTGCAGAACGCGGTGATGCAGACCGATATAGCCGTTGTGCCGCCCACCGACGAGCTTTGGGCCGAATGTGGCGTGCAGACCGAACCTTTCCCCAACTATCCCAAGGGTTCCATCTACGAGGCTACGCCATTGCTATGGGAGGCTATCCACAAGAACGGCGGCAACTGTGACCTCGTGCCCGCCCCAATTCTCAATTCTCAATTCTCAATTTTCAATTACGAAGCTGTGTTGATTCCGACCAAAGATTCGGGCATCCTGCTGCGACGTGTGGGCCAGGCCGACGTGATGCTGCCCCTGCCCGACAGCAACCACTATCTGGAGTGGTACGCCGCTGTTCAGGCCCGTTATCACTTGCCTCATGCCGTGGACATCGACAAGCCTGACCGTTTCCTTTTGCAGAGCCACTATGCTAATGCTGCGGGCGAAGACATCTTCCTTTTCCTCAACGCCCACATCGACCAGGGGCAGCATCACTACCTTTCTTTCCCACAACACATTTCCCGTCATCGTTCTGCCTGGCTATACGATTGCAATACAGGCAGCAAGACTCCTCTCTACATTGACAAGGATGGCGGTCTCGTCCTTTCGTTTGCACCAAGCGAGATGAAGGTTGTAATCTTCAACAATGACGACTGCGCCACCTACCGCCAATTCCTCCGCCAAGAACGCCGCAGGAAGAGGAGTCAGGCCGTCGACATCTACCCTATTGCCGAGCCGACCCATTGGCAGATGCACTTGCACCACGCCATTGAGGGGTGGGACACCGTGGTAGCTGTTGACACGTTGTGCGACCTCCGCGAGACCGATTTCAGCGACTTTGCTGGCACTATCACCTACACTGCCATTGTCGCCCTCGACTCTTTGCAGGCCCACTCGGTGTTTGGGCGCCACCTGCTCACTTTTCAAACCAACGACATCGCCGAACTGAGGGTCAATGGCCATTATTGCGGCACCATCTGGCACGGTAAACGCGAGTTCGTTATCCCTAACGAATATTTCCACACAGGCGATAACACTATTGAAATCAAGGTTATCACCCTCCTCAACAATTACGTCCACACCCTCACCGACGACAAGGTTATCCAGCACTTTGTGCTCAAACGCAACATCCCCACAAACCCCACAGGGCTATGGGGTAGGGTGAGGATTTATTAAAGGTTATAAGTAATAAAGGTTATTGGTTATTGGTTATTGGTTATCGGTTATCGGTTATTGGTTATTGGTTATCGGTTATTGAAGAGAGGCCCGAGGAATGAGGAGGCTTTCTTTTCACAATTCACGTTTCACATATCACAATATCACATCCCCCTCATCTGATAAGTGCGATGGTGCCTGTTTTGCGTTGTTTGCTGCCTTCGGGGATGGTGTAGGTGCAGGTGTAGACGTATACGTCTTGCTTGCAGGGGCGGCCTTGATGGGTGCCGTCCCAGGGGTTGTCAATGCGGTCGGTGTGATACACAATGTCGCCACGGCGGTCGTAAATCCACATCTCAAAGTTCGAGATGTTGTAGCATACCGGGCCGAAACGGTTGTTGGTTTCCAAGTTGGGGGTGAAGATGTTGGGGAAGTTGATGAGGTGGCCGAAGATGGGGATGGTGAGGTAGGCGGTGTCCTGACAAAATGCGTTGTAGGCGATGATGCC
>JAZUFY010000028.1:0-22749 GCA_045640925.1 Bacteroidales bacterium | reverse complement strand
GGTCATCTCGCCAAAACCGTCAAAGAGTTTCTTCCCATCGGGGCGGGTGATGGTGAGTCCTACATTTTTGAGCACAAAACCCACCAAATCTTGCGGTAGGGGCTCTTCGCACACCAGAGACACCAAAGAGGGAACCTGCGGCACTACTGTGTGCCCTGATTCTTGAGCCAGTCGGTAGCCGATACCTGTGGATCCTGTGGTGGGGTAGGATAGGCCTCCTGTGGCAATAATCACGCTGTCGCCACGCAAGGTGCTGCCGTCCTGCAACCTCACTCCGTGACAATCCTCGGTAAGGCTTTTGACGGCACTATTTTTGAGGATTTGAACATTGGAACGCCGTTCCAAGTCGTTGATTAGGGCCAGAAAAATATCCAATGATTTCCCGCTTTTTGGGAAAATACGGCTGCCGCGTTCTTCAACGAGGGGAACATTGCGTTGCTCAAAGAAATCCATGAGCTCGGTGTTGAACATTTGGGCAAAACAGTTCCGCATCCAGCGCCCATCGGGGCCAATATGGGTGATGAACTCCTTGAGCGGTGCGGTGTTGGTGAGGTTGCAACGACCCTTTCCTGTGATGCGGAGTTTGCGGCCCGCCTGGTCCATTTTTTCCACAAGTACCACATCTGCTCCCTGTTCGGCGGCAGCAATGGCAGCCATCATACCGGCAGCTCCGGCACCCACTATGATTACTTTCGACATGATGCTATTTGGCAAAGTTGAAGATATCGGCAGGGTGTATGCAGAGCACAGGGAACTGTGAGTTGTGCACAATCTGCTGGGCATTGGTGCCTAAGAACAACTGAGAGATGATGCGGTCCTGCTCGGTGTTGATGACCACGAGGTCGGCCTTGATGCTCTCGGCGTAAGACAGCACAGCGTCGCTGTAGTTGTTGTATTTCTTTACCGTGGAGACAAATTTGACTCCTTCGTTGCCGAGAAATTCAGCAGTTTGCACCATGTAGGCACGCAGTTGTGGAGCCTGGTCGGGTGAGTCAATGAGGCCGAGAATATGCACTTCCGATCCAAACATCTTGGCCATAGAGGCTGCGGGGGGTACTTTCTGTCTCGAATTGACGTTCACACGGATAGGAACCACGATTTTTTCGAGGGCTTTGTGGAAATTGAAGCCCTCGCGAATGGTGAGCACGGGCACAGGGGCTTCTTGCACTATACGCACGGCGGTACTCCCCATCCAGTATTTTTCAAACCCAGAGGCACCATTGGTGCCGATGATAATCATTGGGGCGTTCTCGTGGCGGGCCTGACGGGCTATCACAGCCGCCACTTTGCCGGAACATATCTCCCAACGCATCTTTCCATAATGCAGGTTGGGCTGGTGCTGCTCACAGAGGAGTCTGAGTTTTTCGTCAGCCAAATTGGTCATGATGGTTTGCTGCTCCTCGTCCATCAGCAGTTTCTCACGTTTGGCCCAAATGACCTTGATGCCGCACTGAAGTTTGTTGGCAACATCTACGGCAAGTTCCAAAGCAACATACGAACCTTTGGAAAAGTCTGTTCCGACAATAATTGATCTCATAGTTCGAAAATTTAGTTACATTGATAAAACGACAAAAGTATTCTTTTAGTATGAATATATTTATTTTTTTCGTCAATATTAGTGTTGATTTTATGAATAATGTAAGGCTTCTGTGTCCATTTGTCAATTCCTAATTCACTTTCAGCAATTCACTTTTCACAATTCACTTTTCACAATTCACAAAAATTTCGTATTTTTGCATTCTCAAAGCAAGTGCACTATGAATAACAACCTCGATGCCACCGGTGGCAGCCAATCTGCCCAAGAACGCGAAGTGGAGCGTGCTCTGCGACCTCAGGGCTTTGAAAGTTTTGCGGGTCAGCAGCAGGTGCTCGACAATCTTCGCATCTTTGTCGGTGCAGCTAAAAAGCGTGGCGAGCCTCTCGACCACTGCCTCCTCCACGGACCTCCAGGTTTGGGCAAGACCACACTCTCCTACATTATCGCCAATGAATTGGGTGTCAATATTAAGATGACCTCGGGCCCTGTGCTCGACAAGCCTGGCGATTTGGCAGGTATGCTCACCTCGTTGGAGGCCAACGATGTCCTTTTTATTGACGAGATACACCGTCTCAGCCCTGTGGTTGAGGAGTATCTTTACTCGGCTATGGAGGACTATAAGATAGACATCCTTATCGAGTCGGGTCCTGCGGCACGAAGTGTTCAGCTCAATCTGAAACCTTTCACCCTCATCGGTGCCACCACTCGCTCGGGCATGTTGACGGCTCCGTTGCGTGCTCGTTTTGGCATCAACTGTCGTTTGCAATATTACGATGCCGACACTTTGGCCCGTATTGTCAACCGCAGTGCGGGGCTGCTGCAGGTGAAGATAACCTCTGAGTCGGCCTTTGAGATAGCCCGTCGCAGCCGTGGCACCCCCCGTATTGCCAATCTTTTGCTCCGACGTGTGCGCGACTTTGCCCAGGTGAAAGGCGATGGTACCATCACTCTCGACATCGCCCGCTATGCCCTGCGGGCCCTGAATGTGGACAGCAACGGCCTTGACGAGATGGATTTGCGTATTCTTGGCACCATCATCGACAAATTCCACGGCGGCCCTGTGGGCATCAATACCATCTCCACGGCTGTGGGCGAAGATTCTGGCACGGTGGAGGAGGTGTACGAGCCTTATCTCATTCAGGAGGGCTACCTTATGCGTACCCCCCGAGGCCGTGAAGCCACCCCGTTGGCCTACCAGCACCTCGGCAAAATCAAGACCTCGGGCAGCCAACAGGAACTGTTTTAGTATCACATTTACAATTCACATATCACAATTCACATATCACCATGAAAACCCTTATCAAAAATATCAAATCTCTCTTACAGGTTGAAGAGACCCCCCGTATCAAAGTTTGTGGTGCCGACATGGCCCATATCAACCATATCGAAAATGCTTTCCTCATCGTTGAGGACGACCGTATTGCCGCTTTCGGTCCGATGAACAAACTCACCGAACAGATGTTCGACAAAGAGGTCGATGCCACGGGCCGTATGGTGCTGCCCTCGTTCTGCGACTCCCACACCCACATGGTGTATGCCGGCAGCCGCGAGATAGAGTATATCGACAAGATTCGTGGCCTCAGCTACGACGAGATAGCCAAACGTGGCGGTGGTATCCTTAACAGCGCCAAACGTGTGCAGGAGGCCTCTGAGCAGCAACTCTATGAGGATGCCATGATCCGTCTCGACCAGATGATTCGTATGGGCACAGGTGCTGTCGAAATCAAGTCGGGCTACGGCATGACCCCCGAGGCCGAAATCAAGATGCTTCGCGTCATTCGTCGCCTCCGCGAAACAAGTCCTCTCACCATCCGTGCCACCCTCTTGGGCGCCCACGGCATTCCTATGGAGTATCGCGGATGTCAGGAAAAGTTTGTCGACCTTGTCATCGACCGCATGATTCCTCAGGCAGCCGACGAAGGTTTGGCCGACTTCATTGACGTCTTCTGCGATGCGGGTTTCTTCACCGTGGAGGACACCGACCGAATGCTTGAGGCTGGTGCCAAATACGGTATGCGTCCCAAAATCCATGCCAACGAAATGGCTTGCTCTGGCGGCATCCAGTGCGCTGTTCGACACAACGCCTTGTCGTGCGACCATCTTGAGTATACCGGCGATGCCGAGATCCAGTGTCTTTTGGGCTCCGAGACCATGCCTACCGTGCTCCCTGGTGCGGCTTTCTTCCTCAACATGCAGCACGCCCCTGTGCGCAAGATGATGGAGGCGGGTCTTCCTGTGGCTATGGCTTCCGACTACAACCCTGGTTCCTCCCCCTCGGGCAATATGCAGCTGGTGCTCTCTTTCGCCTGTGTCAACTATCGTATGCTTCCCGAAGAGGCCATCAACGCTACCACCATCAACAGCGGCTATGCTATGGGCGTCAGCGACCAGCTGGGTTCCATTGCCGTAGGCAAGAAGGCCAACTTCTACCTCACTACCGAGATTCCCACCTACGAATACCTGCCTTACGCCTACGGCGAAAATAAGGTCTTCAAGGCATTCCTCAACGGCAAAGAGTACTAATGATAAAGATAGAAAACCTCAACAAATCCTACGGGTCGCTGCAAGTGCTCCGCGACATCTCGCTGACCATTGATCAGGGCGAGGTGGTAAGTGTTGTGGGGGCTTCGGGGGCAGGCAAAACCACCCTCTTGCAGCTCCTGGGCACCCTCGACCGTCCCGACAATGGGCACATCTTCTACGATAAAGTCGATGTGACCCTCTTGGGCGAGAAAGAGCTGGCTCAGTTCCGCAACCGCAATATCGGCTTCGTGTTCCAGTTCCACAACCTCCTGCCCGAGTTCACCGCCTTGGAGAATGTGTGCCTGCCTGCCTTGATAGCGGGCCGCAGTATGGCCGAGGCCACAGAGGAGGCTATGCAGCTGTTTCGTTTCCTCAAGGTGGAAGAACGTGTGGGGCATAAGCCCGCACAACTCTCAGGAGGCGAGCAGCAGCGTTTTGCCGTGGCCCGTGCGCTGATCAATCATCCCGCCGTGGTGCTGGCCGATGAGCCCTCGGGCAATCTCGACACGCAACATGCCGCCGAACTCCACGACCTCTTCTTCCAGTTGCGCGACCAGTACAGGCAGACCTTTGTCATCGTCACCCACAACACCGAGTTGGCACAAAAGTCCGACCGTCAGATACACCTCCAAGATGGTCGGATATTGCCGAGTGATTAAGTGAAACGCTTAACTCATAATTTATAAATCATAAAATCAGAATTTCTCATGATCCAGAAAAAAAACGATTCACCGATTCACCATAATGCCCCGTCATCCAAAGAATCATCCACCATCTACGGTTTGAGGCCTGTTATCGAAGCCATCGACGGCCATGTGCAGATCGACCGCGTGTTGATGCAGAACGGCCTCTCAGGCCCCTTGGCGGGCGACCTCAAAGGACGCATCCGCGACAACAACATCCCCTTCCAGTTCGTCCCCGTCGAGAAGTTGAACCGCATGACCAAGGGCAACCATCAGGGCGTTGTGGCGCTCATCTCGCCCATCACCTACCGGCAGGCCTTGGAACTTCTGCCAGCATTGATGGAGCGTGAAGCCGAGAAAGCCCCCTTTGTGCTGCTCCTCGACCATGTCACCGATGTGCGCAACTTTGGCGCCATCGTTCGCACCGCCGAATGTGCAGGCATCGATGCCGTCATCATCCCCGACCATGGCAGCGCCCAGGTCAGCGACGATGCTGTGAAAACCTCCTCGGGAGCCCTGCTGCGTATGCCTATATGCCGCGAGAGCAACCTCAAGACCGTGCTCAACTTGGCCCGTCAGAGCGGTATGCAGATTGTGGCAGCCACCGAAAAGGGAGCCACGAACTACCTTGAAGTCGACTACACCAAACCCACCCTGTTGATTATGGGAGCCGAGGAAACAGGCATAAGCCCCGAACTGCTCAAGATGGCCGATGCCCGAGCCAAACTCCCCATCCTGGGACAGGTGCAGTCGCTTAACGTCTCTGTGGCCGCAGCCGTATTCATGTACGAAGCCCTCCGCCAGCGTCAGCCTCTTGCAAGCAAAGCAGAATAGCAGCCTCAATACTTTTCAAGGGATGCCCTGTGCCTCTATAAAGGAGAAACAGCAGATAAATCATAAATATCAAACAGAATTCAGAGAAAAGTATTAAAAACTCAGACGGAAAATTATGAGATTCAAGGTTGGTATTTTTTTTATTGCCTTGGTTGCTCTCGCTGCTTGCGGTAAGGATCCTGAGTTCGAGGAACCCAATAACAACGATGTCCAAGATACCACATTGGCAGGGCAACTTCCTGGAAAATTTTCGGTGTCCGATTCGCAGCAAGTGGCGTTCGCTCAGGGCAATCTGCAGTATTGTGCCGCACAAAATCTTTGGCGTTTTGCCGAACACCAATACGATATGGTGGGCAGCCCGTCTCAATTTGAAACGGGTCAGAGCGATCTGTTTGCCTATCCTGGCAATGTTGCCGGTTCCGACAATGCCTATATCTCTAACACTTATGCAGGGTGGATCGACCTTTTTGGCTGGGGAACCAGCGGCTGGAACAGTGGTGCCAACAGTTACATGCCATTCTCCACATCGACCTCTTCTGCCGATTACTATCCTGGCGGAAGCGCCTCAAACAACCTCACGGGGACATATGCCCAAGCCGACTGGGGCGTGTTTAACCCCATCTCTAACGGTGGCAACCAACCGGCTCTTTGGCGCACGCTGACTAAGGACGAATGGAACTATCTGGTTTTCGAACGTGCTGGTGCAGACAGCAAGATTGGCACAGGAAATATAGAAGGTATAGCCGGCTGCATATTGCTGCCCGATGATTGGACAACCCCTATAGGATGCTCTTTTTCCCCAGGGGTCGCTAACGGATTAGCCAATTTCAGTCACAATGCTTACACCTATGCTCAATGGGAAGACATGGAGCGCGCAGGAGCCGTCTTTCTGCCTACAGCTGGAGTTCGCGACAATGGCGTTATTAATGGCGTGGGTACTCATGGTCGCTATCGAAGCAGCACGGCTGCCAATGAAGAGAAAGTACACAGCTTCGGCTTCAACGGTGAAACACTGGAAGTCCGTACTTGTAGCCGCAGCGGTGGCAGATCGGTGCGACTTGTGGTGGCTATACATGCTCAATAGTTTGGTGACTTATGCCGACCAGATAGAGAACAAGGGAAAGAAGATTTGGTATGGTGAAGTTTTTGCTGCTTTGTCTGATTGCATTTATAAGATTAAATAAATACTAAATATATTTAATATAACAATAAACTTGTATCCTCACATACATAGCACTTCACCGCTTCACCCTTTACTTTGCAAAATAGTTAGTTTTTCGTAACTCGCTGATTCTCTTACTATATATAAAGCATGCGTAAAGCAAGAAGCGAAGAATATTGGGAGAATATAGGAAGGACCTCATTTTGGTGGATGAAAATCCAAATCCATTTTAACAATTTTTAATAACGGAAATTGTACAAAAGAGTCATCGCGATGTACTATTTTGCGGAAAACTGTGTAGGATTACTGCGGCTACATGACCACATCGAAGGAGCACGGTATATGCTGTATCGGTTAGATTTATGAATTATGAGTGGCTGCCGCCCTACTCATAATTCATAAATCATAAATCATTTTACTTCTTGAGGCTGACATCGCTGTCGCTGTCGAGGTTGATGTTGCGGGTGGTCTTGGCCTCGTAGGTGTTGGCTTTCATGATGTCGCTGAGGTTGACACCTGTGGCCGACTCGATGACATCGAAGGTCTGTTTGATGACGGCGGGAACGGTGCCCGAGACGCTGGCGGCATCGCTTCCGCTGGTGCCGTAGACGTTCATATTGTCGATGGCGCTGAGGGGCGAGGCCACGTTCTTGGCGGTTTCGGGGATGATGTTGACCAGCATGTCCAGAATGGCCGCCTGGCCGTATTCTTTGTATGCGTCGGCCTTTTTCTGCATGGCTTCGGCTTCGGCAAGACCCTTCTTTTCGATGGCCACGGCCTCGGCTTCGCCGGCACATTTGATTTTGTAGGCTTCGGCTTCGCCGAGCGACTTGATACCTTCGGCTTCGAGCATCATCGACTGTTTCTTGGCCTCGGCACGGGCGATAGTGGCACGGGCTTCCTGCTCGGCACGGTAGGCCTCGGCTTCGGCGTTGCGCTTGCTTTGTTCGAGGGAAGCCTGGGCGTTGACTTCGACCTGGTATTTGTCGGCATCGGCCTGTTTCTGCACCATGGCGCGGAGTTCGTTTTCGCGAATTTTGACCTTCTCGGCGGTGAGTTCCTGCTCACGTTTTGTCTGCTCGATTTGGGCATCTACGGTCTTGACATTGATTACTTTGCGCTGTTCCTGCTCTTGGATGCTGTAGGCTGCATCGGCTTCGGCTTTCTTGATGTCTTCGAGGACTTTGAGCTCGGAGCGTTTGATGGCCAACTGATTCTGCTTGATGCTGATTTCGGTGTCCGATTCCACCTGCACATCGTTGGCTTCCTTGCGGGCACGTGCCTGGGCCTGGGCGATGTCGCGCTCGGCTTCGGCCTTGGTGATGGCGGCGTTCTTTTTGATGGAGTAGGTATTGTCGGCACCGAGGTCCTTGATGAGGTTGTTCTCGTCGGTGATGTTCTGAATGTTGCAGCTGATGATTTTGAGGCCGAGGGCGTTCATGTCCATCTGTGCTTTGGACATGATTTGGTCGGAGAATTTGTCGCGGTCGATGTTGATTTCGGTGAGGGTGAGCGAACCTGTGACTTCGCGCATGTTGCCTTCGAGGGAGTCTTGCACCTGCTTGGAAATTTCAATTGCAGTCATGTTGAGGAAGTTCTTGGCCGACAGGCGGATACCGTCCTGGTCGGGGAGCACCTGGAGCTTGGCCACGGCATCGACGTTGACGTTGATGAAGTCCTTGGTGGGGATGGCGACATTGGTCTTGATGTCCACGGTGACCTGTCCGAGGTAGACTTTGTCGAGGCGCTCGAGGAGGGGGATGCGGAGGCCGCCTTTACCGATGTAGATGCGGGGTTTGCGGTTGAGGCCGGAGACGATGAAGGCGATGGATGGGGGAGCCTTGACGTAACTGATTATAATAATGAAGATGATAACGATTGCCACGATGGCGATGATTGTAAGTGCTGTGCTGGACATAATTATTTGTTTTTTATTTATTTACTAATATTTGTATGCGGTATGAAAACGGAATGTTGATTTTGCAAATTTACAAAAAAAAATCCTTTGGTGGGTTGAAAAATACGCACTTTTTTTCAAAAAAAGTATTTCTCAAGGATAAGTGTATGGTTTTCTATGCGGTAGCTTCGATTTTGTGCCTCTTTTTTACACCCATAGTTATCGCTTGTTTTTCTATGCCGGATTGGGAGAATAAAGGACGAGTATTGGGCGAAGAGTGGGATTGCTGCGAGGGGATGCGAAAGGGGTCGAAAAACGTGGAAATTGTATTAAAAATTCTTAAAAATGTGCTTTTGCCGTAACCAAAACGGCTCTTCGGAGTCTTATATGGTGAGGTGTGAAAAGAGAGATGTGAAATAAGGATGAGGGACGGGGTGGTGAGCTTTTAAGAGAGTCCTAAATATATATAAAAATTAAAAAATGTTGCAATGTGAAAAAAAAATCGTATATTTGTAGTTTCAAAAAGAGTGTCGTTCTGCCCCAAATTTAGGGGTTGGGGATACTTAAAAGATTGATAATAATAAAAATATAAATAATACAAATGAAAAAAAGATTATCTCTAATTGGGTTATTTTTGGCTCTGACAGCCTTCTCAACCCATGCCCAGATCTTCCAAATGTACTCGCAGGATTTTGAATCGGCTGCGAATGCCACTTACACGCTTTCCGCTGGGGCGACACTGCAAAACTCGATTGTGTCGGGCGGAACAAAGTCGTTGAAGATGGCTCACTCGCCGCAGGAGGTCCTGATCACGTTGGACACGATTGATTTCTCTTCCAATGCGACCTGGAACTATTTCACGCTGGAGTTTATGCACATCGGCTTTATCGACCCTGTGCAGGCAGTCGACCGTACCGATGTGTGCGTAGTGGAGGCGAAGCTGCCGGGCCAGACCGACTGGACCCGACTGAACAGTTCGCACTACAATATGGCGGAGGGCGGCAGCTCGATGTTCTCGAGTATGGGATCGTTCTCGAAGTTCTGCTATTCGGAGTGGAACACTACGCCTACGGTCAACAACACGCTGTGGAAGGCGGAGCGTTTCGACTTGGATCAGTTGTTCCAGGGCGTGGCGGTGACCGATAAGAAGCTTATCATCCGTTTCCGACTGGGAGCCCGTGCGAACTCCACTGGCAACGATGGGTGGTATCTGGACGACATCAAGGTGCGCGCCTCCAGCCAGCAGATCATTACCCCCACCATTTCGATGCGCGTGTTCCCCGACGCTTTGAACTACCCCAACAGCCGTGGCGCCCGACTGGTGCTGGATGCCACAACTGCTGTGGTGCAGGGCATCAACAGCGACTCGGTGTACGCCATCTACAAAGTGGGCAACAGCCAGACCGAGCAGCGTGCCTATCTGCACCGTGTGGGCAGTACTGACCGCTATGTTGGCTATATCCCGTTCTATGGCTACGACACGCTGATGCACTACCATTTGGTGGTGAAGGATTCGACGATGAACAACAATACGGTCTATTTTCCCAAGAACTCCAGCCAGTGGTACACCTACCGCTGTGTGCGAGGCGTGACAAATTCGAGGGCTCCCGAGGGCACCCAGTCGAACAACAATGCGTTCCCGTTCCCGAATTTTGCCGATAACCGCTCGGAGTGGATTTACGACAGCGTTATGATGGCTGAGATGGGTTACGGCCCTGGCTACATCACCCAGTTCCGTTTCCAACTTACTGCTTCGCCACAGACGGTGACGCGCCCCCGCGTGCAGTTCCGCATGGCCAATGCGCCCAGTTCCCAGCTCCGCACCACGACCATGACCACCTTCACTTCGTCGGCCATGCAGATTGTTTATGATTCGGCTTTCTCTATCGAACAGGCTGCCGCAGGCTCTTACAAGATGGTCAATTTGCAGGATACGTTCTATTATGCGGGTGGCGACCTTGTCGTCCAGGTGTTCTATGACGGCCAGAACGACCCCACCGCCCACTCGTTGAAGCATATCCCGACCACGAACAACAAATCGTCGTTGTGGCTGGCCGGCCATAATGGCTTCCTCGGCTTCAATGCCTTTACGGATGAGAACTTTCTCTCGGGCAGCACTACCAATTCGCGTCCTTGGATGCAGATTTATGAGTCGAAGAACCTGCCCCTGATTCACGATGCCGGCGTTTGTGCCATGTCGTACCCGAGCTACGAAGTGCCCTGCAACATGGGCGCCGACTCGGTGGTTGTATGGCTGAAGAACTTCGGTGTGCATACCATCAACGCCGTCCGTTTGGGCTACAGGATTGATAACGGTGCGGCCACTTATTACAATTGGACGGGTTCGCTCGCCGGTGGCGACAGTGTGCGCGTACACCTGAATGACAATCAGACTTTCGCCGTAGGCTACCACACTATCAATGCCTGGGTGGAGGATTCGCTCACTTCCGACAGTGTGCGTTACCGCGACCACGAGCCGCGCAACAACAGTTTCTCCACTCCGTTTGCTGTGTGCGACGGCCCCTACAGCGGCGTCCGCACGGTGGGCACAGGCTCGAGCGCCCATTTCGCCACGTTGGAGAAATGCCTCTATGCCCTGAGCCGCTGCGGTGTTGACGGCCCGCTGACCATCAAGTTGCCTTCTGGCACCTATGATGTCACCAAGTTCCCCTATATCCCTGGCACTTCGGCCACCAATGTGGTGACTTTTGAGCCTGCCCAAAGCAACGGCATCGTGACCTTCCGCCGCAGCCGCCAGAGTGTGACGGAGAATGTGCCCGCACTGGTGGATTTGAGCGAGGCCCGCGGCATCCGTTTCAACAATATCCGTTTTGCCAACGGTCGTTTCACCGACAACCGCTGCGATGTGCTGGTGCTGTTGGGCGAACCCAGTGCTCACTGCTGTTTTGAGAATTGCCAGTTTATCGATAGCAACAGCGTCACCGCTTCGGCTCAGGCACTGATCAGAGTCGAGGAGGCTGACTCGGTGCTGATTGAGCACTGCACACTCTACGGCGGTGTGATTGGTGTAGACCTTGCCGGTGCAGCACCCGAGATGCTGTCGCTGAACAACAAGGTTCAGTTCAATGATTTTACCAACCAGGTCAACACCGCCATCAGCGTGGTGAACCAGAGCTCCGTTTTGGTGGACAGCAACTTTGCCAACGATGTGCTGACCAATGCCAGCTACATCATCTTGGGACAGCATGTGTACGACGGCAGCCGCATCGTCCGCAACCGCGTTTTCTCCAGCACAGGATCGTGCTGCATCGGTGTGTCGGATATGCACGGCACGGCATCCAATTATTGCGTTGTGGCCAACAATATGCTTTCGTCGCTCGATGATGGCACCTCCAACATGTTGACCACCCCGTTGAACATCATCAAGGGCGACTACATCAAGGTGGTCTTCAACTCGGTGCGTATGAGTGCCCCGACCCGCGTCAATGTGGCTGCTGCCACTTTGGGTGGTGATGAGGTGAGCAACATTGATTTTAAGAATAATGTTATTGCCACTTTCGATACTTCCAACTACGCTTTCTCGTTCCTTCCTGGCTCGAATGAGTCCACATTGCATGTCGACTACAACTGCTACTATTCCACCAGTGGTGTGTTGAACAAGCTCACGGGTGTCAACTATACCAACTACAACAACTGGCGCAACCATGTGGCTTCCGACCAACATTCAGTAGTGGGCAACCCTCAGTATACCAACAGCTCCATCTGCCGTGTCGACCTCCGCTCGTTCTCGGCCATGCTGCGTAATGTCGGTACCCCCATCCCCGAGGTCACTATCGACCTCTTTGGTTCGCCTCGTAACGCCACCGCCCCCAGCTTGGGTGCTTACGAAGTGGTGCCTCTGAGTGTGGACTTCGCCCCTGTGGAGTTTGTCACTCCTTTGGAGGACTATTGCGGTGCTCCCGCTTCCATTCCCGTCGAGGTGGCCATCAAGAACACTGGTAGTGGCACTTATACCTACACCTCCACTACCCCCATTACGGTGTATTACAGCATTGACAATGCCGCCGTTCAGAGTTTTACTATCACCAACCGCAACTGCGGCCCGCAGGATACCATCCATTTCCTCTCTACCCGTACCATGAGCCTCCCCAGCGGAGCCAACAACTCCGATAGAACCTATTCTATCAGATGGTGGGCTAAGTGTGCCGCCGACCCCGACGACCTCAACGACACCAGCACATGGACGGTCATCTCCCGTTATGCCGCTCCCGCTCCCACGGTCATCAACCAAAACGTGACTTACAATACTACGGCTACGATTACCCCCACGGCGGGCATCAACACCTGGCCCATCAGCTACTACACCAGTGGCAATGGTCGTCAGCAACGCTCGGGCATTTCGTGGTATGGCAGCATGGACGATACCACCTGCATCCACTACGGTCCCTCGATGACGATAGGCCCGCTCTTTGCCGATACTACCTTATATATATCGCAGAAACGTAATCTTCCTTTGGTGAAGATTAGCGAGGTTATGGTGCACCGCACACAGGCGGGTGCCACCAACCCCCTGCCCAACTGGTTCAACACTGGTACCAACGTTGCTGTCGAGTTGACCAACTGCGGCGACTATCCCGCCAATGTGGAGGGCGACTCCGTGGTCATCTTGCAAACCAGCGCTTCCAGCACCAAGACCTGGGTGCTTCCCAATGTCACCATCCAGCCTGGTGCCAGCCTTGTGCTCCAGTTCAAGACCAGTGCTGTGGCCAGCGACTCGAGCCGTACTATTTACGCCCCGAGTACTGCCGCATTATCCTCGTTGAGCTACACAGCCAACTTCGCCGTCATCTATCGTGATGGGGGCGGCGTGGCTGATGCTGTTCCTTTCAATAACATAATGACTGTCAGCGGTTCGCCTTGGCCGGCACAGGGCGTTCCCGCCGCTGTGTGGCAGGGCAACGCGGTCGACCTGACCCATGGTGCCAACCCCTCCAGTCCGACCACCAATAACCCAACCGCTGGTGCCAGCCGTATAGCATGGCCCACCAATGCCGCCACAGCCAGCCCCACGGCCACGGCAACATTGTGGCAGGTAGCCAATGAATCTCATCCCATGCATGTCGGTGAGACCGAAGAAAACCTCATCCTCTACCACGACAATGGTTGCGAGGGAGCCCGTGCTGCGGTCAATCTGCATATCATCGGTCTGCCTACTGTGGACCTTGCTGTCGAAGCACCCGAGGTCAACGAGGGCTGCAACCTTTCTACGGCAGAGCCTGTCAATGTGGAACTGCACAACTATGGCTCGACCGCTGTGTCACCTGTTATCGTTAATTATAGCCTTGATGGTGGCACCACTGTGGCTTGCTCCGATACGCTCGTTGATGGTTTGGCCGCCCAGTCGGATTATTCCCACACCTTCTCGACGCCCCTCAACATGCACGCCGGTCAGGATACTATATATAATATTAAGGTATGGGTCGAGGGCATCCTCACCGATATCTCGCACGCCAACGACACCAGTGCAGGCAGCTTCATTTCGAACTACACTCCCGAGGTGCCTCTGGTTGCCTCACCGCAAACAGTCGGCTATAATGGCCAGCTCACGCTTCATGCCACCAATATCCCGAACAATGTGCGCACCCTTTGGTATGATGCCAGCCATACTTTCTTGGGCATGACCACCGACTCCATCGTAACGCCTCACATCTATCACCCCGACACATTCTATGTGAAGGCCATGGCGTTGACTGATGTTGCAACGCAAGTGGGCACACAGGCAAGTACCACCAACAATAACTATCCTTCGCCCTACAACCCCAAGACCCGCTATGTCAAGGAGCAGTACCTCTACCCAGCCGAGCAGATTCAGGCCGCAGGCCACTCCGCAGGTCCCATTAAGTCGATTTCGTTCTTCTTGAGCAGTCTTGGCAACAATGTGAGTAACTTCACCTACAGCTACTACACTATCAAGATGGGCCACACACCCAACCTCACTTTTGCCAATACTACTTATCTGACAGACCTCACCGAGGTGTATAGCGATTCCAACCTTACGTTGAATGCCAGCAATATCGGCTGGGTGAAACATGACTTGGACACTCCTTTCGAATGGGACGGCACTTCCAGCATTGTCGTTGAGGTGACTCGTGCTCTGAATGCTGTGGGCCCCTCCGCAGGTGCCAACACCAGCTATACCACCCAGGCCAATACTACTCTCACCAAACAGAATGCTACCACCGACATGGCTTCGCAGACTGCTGCCGGCAACAAAGGCAACAACCGACCCGATATCCGATTTGGATTCGTGGATAATGGTTGCGAAAGTGCTGAAGCCACTATTTATGTTGAAGTGGTAGGTGTGCCTCCATACGATGCCACTCTCGAATGGCCTGCCTCTATGGACACCATGGTCATTGCTTCGTGCGACACGACAAATCTTGACATTGTGTTGCGCAACAGAGGTATGAACGACATCAACAACTATACGTTGCATTATAAGATTGACAATGGCAGTTGGAACCAGACTCTCGGCAATGCCGACAGCCTCCGCTTGGGTTACACCCGCACCGTGCCGCTGCTCAGCACTCACCTCACTCCTGGCCGTCACACCATCACCGCTGTTGTCAAAGTGGAGGGCGATACCGTTGAGAGCAACGACACCATCAGCCGTTTCATCAATGTCCGTTTCTGCACGGGTGTCTATACCGTGGGTACGGGAGCTGGCCACGACTTCACCAGCCTCAGCACGGCTCTCGACACCTTGGCCAATGCAGGTGTGGCAGGCAATGTGACCTTTGCTCTCAGCCAGCAGACTTTCAATGGCCAGTACACTATTGGTCATATTGAAGGAGCCAGCAACATCAACCGCGTCACCTTCACCACGGATTCCAATGCTACAGATCGTGCCAAGATTATGTTCTCGCCGACCTCGGCCAACAACTATGTGATGCTCGTCGACGGTGCCAACTTCGTCACCTTCGACAATATCTACTTCTATGCTAACTACACTCCTGGTTCTTCGGCCACCAACAACAATATCTTCACCAATGTGGTCCAGATTCAAAATAGTGAAAATGTGACCTTCCAAAACTGCGAGTTGCGCTCCAGACAGTGCCGCTCCGCCAATGGTGCCAATGTTGCCGCCACCTCTACCAATTCCAACATCATCATCTTGGGCGACAACAACCACTTCATCACGGTGAACAACTGTTTGCTTGATAGCGGCTATTACAGTGTGCGAACCTTGAACAATACCAACAGCGACAATGTCACCATCTCGGACAGCAAACTGCTCAACTTCTGGTATCAAGGTATCAACATCCGCGACATCGACACCCTCGCCATCACCCACGACAGTTTGGCTGCCAAATCGCCTATGGCCGGTAAGGCTCAGACGGGTATCTACATTGCCAATTGCGACCATGCCAGCGTCCGCCGCAACTTCATCACCCTCATCGATGGACAGACCGGCGGCAAGCGAGGCATCCAGGTGAGCAACTGTAAGGGCACCAACATTGACCGCGTGACGATATATAATAATATGATTTCATTATATGGTTCTGGTGTCAATTCGCTTCCCTCTGCAGGTATTTGGATTGACTCCACTTCCAAATATGTCAGCGTCTACTTCAACTCGGTAAAACTTTATGCCGGTGTCAAACAGGAGACCACCAAGGCCTTCAGTTGCCAGCTTTCCTCGCAGGTGCATGTGCTGAACAACATTTTCCTCAACGAGAGTAAGGGCTATGCCTACTATGTGGCCGTTGATACCTGCTTGGCAAGTTCCAACTTCAATGTCTACTGGTCGAACAGTGAGCCCAATGAAAACACGGGTGCCCGCAAGTTTGCCAAATGGGGCGGTGCCAACAATGTCGATGTGCCTACTCTCGACAGTCTGCGCATCATCAATAACAAGGATCCTAACTCAATCGAAGAGTTCCCCTATTTTGTCAGCGACAGCGTTCTGAAGTGTGCTTTGGCTCAGTTTGCTGGTCAGGCACAGTACAACCCCGATGTCACCAACGATATTTATGGCGATGTCCGTCCTCAGATTCCTGCACCTACCATTGGCGCCCATGAGTTCAACACCGAGCGTGTCTCTCACGATGTCCTCGTGGCTACAACCATCGACCCCGTTATGCCGGCTGTCACCACGGGCAATAATCCCGACGTTTACAATATTGAAACCGACTCCATCTTGGTGCGTGTCCGTTTCTATAACAACGGTACTGCTCCTGAGACGGGTTGCACCTGGTATGCCTATATGAAAGACCAGCCCAACACCGAATCGGTTGTCCACACGCTGCCTCGTCTGAATGTCCGCTCGTTCTATGAGGACAGTGTCATGATTCCTTCGCCCCTGGGTGTTGTCGATACGCAGCATACCATTGTGAATATCGCCATCGGCCCCAATATCACTGACGGCCACCCGCTCAACAACTACGACACCTGTGCTTTCTTCATTTATCCTGCCTACGACCTTCGTGTGGTCAGTGTGGCCCTCGACAGCACTGTTGAACCCAACCACTGCCGCATGTATGCCGTGCCTATCAAGTACACCTTGAAGAATGATGGTAAGAAGGATTTCCCTGCCGACTTCAACTTCACTTTGGGCTACGACTACTACTGCTATCAGCCCGCCACCCAGAGCTTCCCCAACTTCCCAGGTTCCAACACCAATGAGATTCAGAACTTTGGTGCCTCGGGTGCCCTGCCTGTGGGTACCACACGCGACGTGTTCCTGAGTCCCGCCAATATGCCCAACCTCTATCCCACCAACTATATTGGCGACATTACCGCCAAGTTCCGTGGATGGGTTGCTTACGATAATGACGTGAAGCCGCTCAACGATACTTCCAGCTATATCAATATCACCTCCAACCACACGCCCGAGATGCCTGTTGGTCATGACACCATGGTCGACTACGGCTCCTACGGCAACTTGTGGGCCACACAGGCCGAGAGCCGTACCATTCGTTGGCACCGTCCTTACAATGATGCTGCCGATACTGTTTCGGGTGCGTTCTTCTACAACGGCAACAACAACTACAACCGTTCTACCCACTGGAGCTCCACCCCGCAGTATTTCCACGATTCGCTCTATTACCTCAGCTGCATCAGTTCCAAGAACTGCACCAGTTACTACTCTTCCATCACCGTCGGTATCAATCCTCCGTTGGCCACCGACGTGTCCATCTCCGAAGTCCTCTCGCCGCGTGGCAGCGGACGAGTCTACCTTGAGGTCGATACGGTCAAACTCCGTGTGGTCAACTATGGTTCGCAACCTGTTTCCAACATCCCCATTGCCTTCAAGTTTATGAATGCCAATGGCCGTACCACCTATCTTGAGGTGCACGACACCGTGCGTCACACCATCGGAGGCCGTGTGGGCGACAATGTGCAGTACTACGACTATGTTTTTGATACCGCACTTTTGCAGATTAACCAGCCGCTCAGCAACACCACCTTTACACTCAATGCCTGGGTCTATCATCCCGACGATATGCAGCGTGGCAACGATACACTCCGCACTGTCCATACGTTCCGTGCTTTGGCTGAGAATATCTATGACACAATCAACTCCATGCAGCCCGAGAATGTCGACGGTTTCGACATCTCCTATGTCTCTTACAATGAATTGGACAACATCATGCCCGACCTGATTGGCTACGACAATCTGAAACTGTGCTCCTACAATGCCAGTAATGCCGAAGTGCCCACACTCTTCATACGTCATGGCACTACCGACACCCTCACCATCGAGGTGGCCAACAATCAGAAGGAGTCCGACTCCAGCACTGCCGCCAGCCTCTGTGTCTGCATCGACTACAACCGTGACGGACGTTTCGATTTCGACGGTTTTGAAAATGTCACTCGTGGCGATTTCACCAAGGGTGTCAAAGTCCGCAGCCGCCAGCCGTACCAGCAGTTGCTGACAATTCCCGACTCAGCCCATTACGGCTACATGCGTATGCTTGTCTGGGTCGACGGCGACTCCACCGCCTACGTCGGCGGTATCCACAATGCCGACGCCCATACCTCCGGACAGATGCAGCAGTACCTGCTCTATATCCAGGAACCCAACCATGAGGACAGTGTCGATGCGGCATTGACCCGTGTGTCCTACCCGAGAAAAGATATTGTTGACGAGAATACCCACAAAGTAGGCATAATGCTCGCCAATAAGGGCTACACCACACTTACACAGGCCAGTATCGGCTATTCTTTTGCCGACCATCACCACATTCCTCAGTCGGGCACCATCAACTGGACGGGCAGCCTTGAAGCCGGCAACAGTGTGCTTGTGGAACTCGACTCTATCGACTTCTACGAAGGCACCACCGACCTCACCTGCTGGGTGGATGTCGAAGGCGACACTATCCATAAGGCCAACGATACCCTGCACTACCGCTACCATCGTTGGTATGTTGTCGAGCTCCGTTTCATCGATAGCTTTGACCAGGCCATCGACAAGTGGTACACGCCTGCCGGCTACAATGCCTACACGCGCAACTACTGGGAGCGTGGCATCCCCTCGAAGAGCACCATCAGCTCTGCCTACTCCGAGCCCCATGCCTACGTCACCAGCTGCACACAGAATATCGTTACCGGCAAACGTGGCAACCGTAGCGTTCTCTACACGCCGATTATCGACATTTCGCAAATCCGACCCGACACCATCAACCTGCTCATAAGCGAGAATATGGCTCCAGGCAGCTATCTCTACATGGAATATAAGGACTACTTGGGCGAATGGCATCTTGTCGACAACCCTGGCGCCCGTGAAGACGACCCTGATAACAAGAGCTGGTATGCTCAGGATAATGAAACTGGCGTGAGAGGTGAGTTTGCCAGGGGATGGACCGGCTCCACTACCAATGGTGCATACGTGGCTCCCTTCCCGTTCCCCACTTCCATCATCAGCGGCGAATTTGGTCAGCGGCTCCAGTTCCGTTTTGTCTACGAGACCGAACCTACCACTTCGGCCACCTCGGCCTTTGGCGATGGTGCTGCCATCGACAATTTCCGTATGGGCCGTGCCCGTCGTAGTGTCGATGTGGGTGTCACCGAGATTGTCTACCCCACCGACCCGCAGTTCGGACAGACCATCTATCCGCGTGTCCGTATCCACAACTACGGCTACGACAGCATCTGCAACTTCCAGGTGGCCTACCGCCCCTACGGCACCTACCTGCCTCTCGAATCCATCTGCACCATCGGCATCCCTGTTGACGGCGAGATTGAATACGAGTTCCCCGACCCGTTCATCATCACCAACGAGTTCCCCGACACTTTTGGCATCTGTGCCTTCACCAAAGTGGCCAGCGACCTCTATTGGGACAACGACTCCACATGCAAAGACTTCGGTCTGGCTCCTTTGGCCAACGACCTCTACATGTATCAGATTGTTTCTCCGCTCAACCGTGCCGTGGCTGGCGACAGCATCAGTATCACCGTCCGTCTGCGTAACTTCGGCCAGAACGAGATTGAGGAATGCGATGTGTTCTACATCTACAATGGAGGCGAACCCGTCCAGGAGCATGTCCGTTTTGCCGATTACCTCGGTCGCAACCTTGGATCTACCGAGTTCTTCAACTACACTTTCCAGCACCACGAGCGGGCCACCATGGGTACCATGGAACTGACCACATGGTGTGAGTACGACCTCGATGTATATCCTTACAACGACACCCTCTCACGTCAGATTGCCGGTATCACCGCACTCACTGACCTTGAGGCCGAAGGCGTCTTTGTCGACACCCGTCCATACAATAACTACAAGGTGGGTCTCGTCATCAACAACGTCGGTGCCCGTGCTGCCAATAGCTTTGTTGCCGGCTACTGGTACGACAAGGATACTACCACTTTGAAACTCGACACCGTTTATTTTGATGGCGGCATTCCTTCAGGCGGACACCGTGTGTTCTATTTCGACAGCACCCTGCCTCGCCGCTCGGCTCCTTACGATTACGTCACCGCCTTTGTGTCGGCCCTCGACGACGACAATCGCGACAACGACACCACCTCGGTGCTCGAAGAGATGTATGTCGACCTCGGTCTTGACAAGATTCTTGTCGAAGAGAATCAGGAAGACTCCTGCCGTGTCCGTTTTGTTGTCACTAACCACGGCAACATCCCGTACTACACCACCCTCGAAGTCCAGATGGTTATCAACGGCAAGAGCCTCAAGTTGAATATCTCCCCCGATGTCTATGTATTCGACCCGGGCGAGACCCGTCAGATCGACATGAAGGACGACCGCGGTCGTTGGAAGAAAATCGTCAAGAATGCTCAGCGTAATTACAAGGGCTCTGGCAAATTCTCCATCATCATGAACGATGCCGATGTCAGCAACAACGAGACTAACGTCATCCAGGTGGTCAATTATTTCGAGAGCACGCCTGTTGTCGAAGAGACCCAGTTTGTCCTCGAGCAGAACTACCCCAACCCGTTTGAGGGTACCACCAACATCGAGTTTGCTCTGCCGTATGGCGGCGAAGTCCACTTCTTTGTCAACGATGTTGTAGGACGTCCGGTCCTCGATAAGACTTCCTACTACGAAGGCGGTCGCCACACCATCACCCTCAACAAGAAACAGATTCCTGCCGGTGTCTATTTCTATGGCATCGAATTTAACGGCGAACGCCGTATGCACAAGATGATTGTCCGATAGTGCTACAGCAGTTTACCGCACATATTCAGCAACAACACCTCTTGCCGCAAGGCCGAGAGGTGTTGCTTGCTATTAGTGGCGGCATCGACTCTGTCGTGCTGGCACACCTTATGCACTCGGCTGGCTATCGCTTTGCCATAGCCCATTGCAATTTTCATCTTCGACCCGCTGATTGCGACCGCGATGAGCTTTTTGTCCGCCAGATGGCAGCCCGTTATGGGGTGGCTGTCCATGTGGCACAGTTCGACACCCAGGCTGTGGCGGCCCGTCGTGGACAGGGCATCGAGGAGGCGGCACGATATCTGCGCTACACCTATTTCGATCAGCTCCTCCAACAGCATGGTTATGCCGCCGTGCTCACCGCCCATCACCGCGACGATGTGGCCGAGACTTTCTTCCTCAACCTCCTGCGGGGCACAGGTCTTGCTGGCCTCCATGGCATATTGCCTGTGCAGGGCCATCTGGTGCGGCCCATGCTCATCTTCAGCCGTGAGCAGATCGTGACTTACGCCCAAGAACATCAGCTGGAACATGTCGAGGACTCCACCAATGCCTCGCTGCAGTACCGCCGCAACCAGATTCGTCACCAGCTGATGCCCCTCCTGCGGCAGTTGCAGCCTTCGGTCGACGACACCCTGCAGCACACCATCCGCCACCTTCAGACCACAGAGATGCTCTATCAGCACCTCTTGCAGCCTTACCGCGAGCGTATGGTCTGCACGCTCGACGAGGGCAGGGTGGAGGTTGACATTTCTGTTTTGCCTTCCGCCGAAATCATGCGGCAGCAGATGCTTTTCGAACTCCTGAAACCCTACGGCTTCAACGATGCCGTGGTGGCCGACATGCTCGCCGTCTCACAATCGGGCAAAACATTTTCCTCTCCAACTTATACGGCCTTGCTCGACCGTCAAAAACTGATATTGACACCCAAATGCTCAGATAATCAGATGTTTGAATGTGTAGGTGATAAACGTCTGAATGTTAGGCAGGTGAATATCGAGGACTTCTCTCTCAACCTCAAGCACCTGCCCGAGGCCATGGCGGTGTTCGATGCCGACAAAGTGGCTATGCCCTTGGCTCTTCGCCACTGGCGTGAGGGCGACCGATTCCAACCCTTGGGCATGAAGCAGGGCACCCAGTTGCTGAGCGATTTCTTCATCAACCACAAATACACCCTCATCGAGAAACAGGAACAACTACTTTTGGTCGATGCCCACGACCAAATCCTTTGGATCCTTGGCCGTCGCACCAGCCACCCCAGCCGCGTCACCCCCCGCACCACAACCGTCCTGCAAGTAACCATAGAGGTGGATAAGCAACATTTGAAAAAATAGGTAAAGGTGGGTTCTATAAATTCAACGTATGAGGATAATGAAAGATAAAATACTTTTCTGCGATTTCGGGCGCTTTTCGGCATCTTGCTGTTTATCACTCGGTCACGTAGCCCGCTACGCTCCCTCGTTCTGCACAGCAACC
>JAZUFY010000027.1:0-10344 GCA_045640925.1 Bacteroidales bacterium | reverse complement strand
CACATCGAGATAAAAGTGAGGGTCTTGCTCCAATCCCACAATCTTTATCTCGCTCTTTTCGAGCTGTTTTATTTCCCCTTTGAGAAAATTGGACAGCTGTGTTTTGGCCACCGATTCAAGAAGGTGGTTCCTTCCCTCGTGATTGCGTCCGTGCTGGAATTGCTCCTTCAAGGCCTCATCAATATATGTATCAAGATTATCCAACACCTCCTGCAAAGCCTCTTTCGTGAGATTCTTCCCCACAAAAGGCTTGTAGGCATTTTCTAACACATTGTGGATGCAGGTGCCCAATTCGGATTGGTCCATTTCGTCGTTCACCTCATCGTTTTCACGGATGGAGAGGACGTTTTCGTAGTAAAATTTGAGAGGACAGTTTCGGTAGTTGTTGAGGGCCGAAGGTGAGAGACCTCTCTCGGAGAGGCTTCGTTGTAGCTTCGCTGTAGCCTCGCTCTTCTCCCGTATGTCGGGTATAGGAATCTGTGGCGAAGAATTGGAAGCAGAGAGCACCTCTTCGTTGATGGTGATGTTCTCGGGGTAACGTTTGGCAAGTTCGTTGCGAAGCTGGAGGATGAATCGGCTGGGTTCTCCTTTGCCAATACCGTTGGTATCAGTAGTATAGAGAATATGTATGTTCTCGGCCCTTTGTATCAGGCGATAGAAATTGTAGGCATAAACAGCATCCTTTTCGTGATATGTGGGCATTTTGAAAGCCACCCTTAAAAAGTATGGAATCAGCGAGTTGCTGCTTCTTCCCGAGGGCAATGTCCCCTCGTTTGCAGAGAGGAGGATGATGTTTTGGAAATCCAGATTTCGTGTTTCGAGCATTCCGAGAATCTGCAACCCCTGCAAAGGCTCGCCATAAAAAGCCACGGAGCGTCTTTGTGCCAGTCGAAGGTAGATTTTCTGCAGCACCTTGAGATTGTCGATATAATTGTATCGCTGCTGAATCTCTTGGAAATAATCCAAAATCTGTTGCAGACATGCCAGAGCTTCCTTCTCTTTCAAGTTGGTATCAAGGCACTTGCTTTCATATAATGCGATTATCAGTTGTTGTGTCAGCTCGAAAAAAACTTGGGGCGAGGGCTCCTCTTCGCAAAATAGGAACATGATGTCTTTCGCCTGAGGGCATATCTCTTTAATTGTTTCGCAAGTTACATAGATAAAATGCCCTTTCGACAGATGGGCCGATACCAGGGCGTGCATGTTCTCGGTTTGGAGCAGGCGGGTGATGCAGTAGTCGGAAAGGAGGTCGAGGATGTCCTGATGATAAAAAGCACCACCTCTACGACGTTGGTGCAACGAGAACAATTTGAGGATGAGGGTGTGAACCGATGTGTTGGTAAAAGGAAACCCCATGGTGACATTTGCAGATGTAATCTGCTGGGGCAAAGCGTTTAGTGCAGGGAGTAACAAACTCTCGTCAGCCAATACCAAAGCGGTTCTTTCCAGCTGATTTTGCTCACTTTTTTGAATCTTCTGAGCCAGCAATTCCCCTGCATATTTGGTTTGAATAACGCTCTCGGGACAGCTTACTATGGTGATATTTTTGTGTCCGCAACTGAAATGATTCGCGTAATTGCCTATCGAGGGGAAATCCGCTTTGTGTTTGTTGAGGAAAAAGCCTGCCTCCTGGTTCCTGTCCTCAAAATAATAGGCGTCCCCATCCGAGTAAAGGGTGCCCATACCCCGTTTCACATAGTGCAGAATGATGTTCTCCTCACAAGCCGAAAGAGCATTAAAACCAACAAAATAGATGTGTTTTGTATGAATCTTCTCACCCAAAGTGGAAATGTTCTCAGCCACATGTCTGTATGCCATGCCGCTGTAGGCTTTCCCCTGCTCCGAAAGCCGCACATGCAGTTTCGTATAATAAAGGTATAAAGATTTGTAGAATTCAAGATACGAATCGGCATAATCGGCAACCCCTCCCAATTCCACATCCCACTCCTGTAAGGTTTTGATATCATGCAGATTGCTGAACAGCTGCTTGGCATCAACTTGATACAAATCAATCTCAGAAAAATCCGACATCATCATGTCGCCAAACGAAATGAACTGCTCAAAAGTGTCGAACCTCCTGCCTTTGATGTCGAGATTGCGATGAATATCGAATAACTCAAATAGAATGAACTCGTTAGGGACTATCTCAAGTCCTCCCAATTGAGACACAAGCTCGTCCATCCCCATGATTTGAGGGAGAAAGAAAGGCTGTTCCCCCATTTGGGCAAATTGGCGACGAAGAAACAATCCCGAGCGGCGATTGTTAAAAACAACGGTCACTTGGTCGAGGTCGTCAGGGTGATTTTTACGCAGTCTTTCTGCTATTTCCTTTAAAAAAGATTCCATAATTGTGCCTGTTTCAGAGTTTCGGGTTTTCCTACATCCAACCAATCCTCTTTTTTGTGAATAAAGTAACTGATTCTATGATGTTTGGAGATTTTAAGATAGGAAGGGACGATGGGGTAGGGGTGATCTGCTTCGGGAAGCAATTCGAGCAGCTGCGGATTTATGACAGCAATACCGCTAAAAGCCATGCAATCAAAATGTTCTGTCGGTTCTGAGGTCCATTTTGTTTCACCCGTAGCTCTATTCTGCCACCCGATGAGTTGTTTTTCTTGGTTGAAAAGAAGGTATCGCGAGGTCTCTCTCTGACTTACCACAAGGGTGGCAAAATTCATGTTATGAGAATGTTGCGATAGCAATTCCGCAAAATTGATGCGTGAAAGAATGTCCACATTATGTATGAGTATGGGCTCATCGGGGAGGAAAAGTTTGGACGCATGTTTCAAACCTCCTCCTGTGTCCAAAAGCATGTCGCTTTCGTCCGAGATGAGGATTTCCGCGTCCCAAGACCGTTCCTTGATGTAGTTCACTACCATTTCGGAAAAGTGGTGCGTATTCACCACGATTCTCGAAAAGCCCTGCCGGACAAGGTTGTCTATGTTGATTTTGAGCAAGGGGACACCATTTACTTCAACCAGCGCTTTGGGGCGGTTGTTGGTGAGGGGACGCAATCTTGTCCCGAGTCCTGCTGCTAAAAGAAATGCCTGCATGATTTTCCAAATATCGATTTTGCAAAAGTACATCTTTTTTTCTAAAAAAGGAAATTTTTTTGAACTTTTTTTCTTCCCCTCTTCCCCTTCTCTTCCCCCTTTGTTTGCGATCATGGAAGGAAGAAAAGTATAAGCTTCTCCCACTATTCTCCCATCGTTATGGTATCGTTATCGTATCCTTATGGTATCGTTATGGTATCGTTATGGTATCCCGGATACGATAACGATACCATAACGATACCATAAGGATACCATAACGATCGAAGAATCGAGGACGGAAATACGAATGATTCGTGATTTATCGGAATATGATGTGGGACAAATATTGGATTTATCACGTGGATAGGGTCGGCGAGGGGGCGATTATTAAAAATTATAGTTTTTTTTATTCTTATTTACAATATATAGAAAAAAAATAGTATCTTTGCATGATAAATAATTATGCCCATTGCTTGTCTTTGTGCGGTTATTTAATTGAATATTAAAGAAATATATAATTATTAAATTATGAAATTTAATAAAGTATTGTTGGCTGTAGCAGCCTTTGCAGTTTTGTTTTCGTCTTGTAGAGAGGCGGAGGAGATCGCTTACATCGCCGATGCTCAGCGTGATTCTTCCTTTGCTTTGCAAGGTCAGTTTTCGGGTGGCATTCAGGCTAATGACCTTCTCGGCATTTATGTTGAGAGTGAAACGCCTGAGTCGACTATCCAGTTTAATCAGGAAACCAATAAGATTGCCATTTTCAATGGTACGGTGATGAACCCTGGCACCTCGGCTGTTTCGGGTTACCTGGTCAATCATGATGGCGACATTATCTTCCCTGTCTTGGGCAAGCTCCATGTTTTGGGTTTGACCCATAACGAATTGGCCAAGATGATTGAGCAGCAGTTGATTAAGGATGGCCATATCACCGACCCTGTGGTGACTGTCAAGTTGATGAACTTCACGGTTTGCGTGTTGGGTGATGTTGCCCGCCCCGGCCAGTTGGTTATTTCGGGTGAGCGCCTCACTATTTTCGAGGCTCTCAGTATGGTGGGCGACCTGACGATTTACGGTCAGCGCCACAATGTTACGATTATTCGTGAGGAGAACGGCAAGCGCATTATCGGCCAGGTGGACCTTTCGTCGAAGGATGTTTTCAATTCTCCGTATTATTATCTGCATCAGAACGATGTGGTGTATGTGGAGCCCAATATGAGGAAGAAGAAGACTGCCGAACGTGACCCGATGATTATGACTTATATCTCGAGTGGTTTGTCGGTTATCTCGGTGCTCTCGTCTTGCTTCTACTACTATATTTTGTCGAAGTACTACTCTAATAGATAAGTATTTATTCAATAGACTTTTCCGCTATCCAAAATATTAATTTATGGAAAACCAACAAATTAAAAATCAGCAAAATCCTCAGGGTGCCAATCAGCAGGATTCAGAGAATGGTTTGAATCTGCGCGACATCATTTTCTTGGTACTCAACAATTGGTATTGGTTTGTCATTTCGTTGTTTGTATGCCTGGTGCTTTCGGCGGTGATTTACAAGACTAAGCCGAAGACTTACGGTCAGTCGGCTACCATTTTGGTGCGCGATGATGGCAATAAGGGCGGTTATCAGGCCCGCAACATGGATGCTATTTTCAACAGCATGGGTATGGACAACGGTATGCATTCGTTGGAGAATGAAATCTATCTGCTCAAGTCGTCGTCGTTGGTGAAGAATGTGGTGTCCCGCCTCAATTTGAACAACACTTGCAGCCGAAATAGTATTTTTACAAAGATTTCATATTATAGAGATAGTCCGTTGGAGATGAAGGTCTATTCGGAGGATGCTGATCGTCCGGAAGCGAGTGTCGCTGTCGAGGTTACTCCGAAAGACAACAGCCGTTATGATTATCGTGTGGTTCAGGTGAATCATGTCAAAGTGAACAAGAAGGGCACGGCTTATTTCACTGAGCCGGTAGCGGTCGATGGCGATGTGTCCTTCACGGTCGCCAAGACTGCCATGTTCTCTGATAATCAGGTCGGTGTTACTTTTGATATGGCTTCTTGCCCTGCTCAGGAAAAGGCTTATCAGATGATGAAGCGTCTCTCCGTTTCGCGTGTCGACAAGATGGCTTCGATTCTTTCTATCGCCTACGAGGATAATAATGACGCTCGTGCGAGGGATGTGGTCAATACGTTGGTGGATGTGTACAACGAGGATGGTATTAACGATAAGAACAAGGTTGCTGAAAAGACCGAGCAGTTTGTCTCCGACCGTATTGCTTTGATTTCTGGCGAATTGGACGATGTCGATGCCAAGGTTGAGCAGCTGAAGAAGAGTTCGCGTCTGCCCGACTTGACGAGTGCTTCTGGTGCTTTGTTGGCAACTGGTACAAGATATACCGAAGAGGTTGTTGCGTTGGAAACCGAGCTTACGCTTATTAAAAATATTAAATCATATATGTCTGATCCGGCCAATAAGGATGAGTTGCTTCCCGCCAATGTGGGCATTTCCGATGCCGGTGTTCAGGGTATGATTAATCAGTATAATACGCAGATGCTTCAGTATCGCAAATTGGTCAATAATGCAGGTCCTAACAACCCGCAGGTGCGCACGTTGTTGCAGCAGATGGAGGCCAACCGTGGAGCGATCATGGCTTCGATCAATAATTTGATCAACTCGGTCAATGTTCGTTTGCGTAATGCTAAGAACCAGGAGGCTCGTGCCCAGGGTCAGATTGTCGCTATGCCCACACAAACCAAGGCTGTCACCGAGGTTACTCGTCAACAAAAGATTAAAGAGGAATTGTACCTCTATTTGTTGAGCAAACGTGAGGAGAATGCTATGAATTTGGCTGTCACGATTGCCAATGCAAAGGTGGTTGAGCCTGCTGTCCGTACCAAAATCGGCCCGAGTTTGTCGATGTATGCTCTTATCGGTTTGGTGGCAGGTTGTGCAATTCCTGCGCTCATTATGTTCTGCATCAGTTTCTTCAATGTGAAATTACGCTCTAAATCGGATATTGAAAAGGCTTTGACGATTCCTGTTTTGGGAGAAATTCCTTCCAAACCCGAAGGTCGTGAGAATGACGAGATTATTGTTACGGCCAATGGTAATGATGTTGTCACCGAGGCTTTCCGTATCCTACACTCGAATATCCCGTTCTTCTTGAAGGAAGGTCAGAAGGTCATTCAAACTGTGTCCACAGTGCCTGGTGAGGGTAAGTCGTTTGTGGCTTTGAACCTGGCTCTTTCGTTGGCATATCTTGGCAAAAAGACTATTTTGTTGGATTGCGATTTGCGTAAACGCAGCCTTTCCAAGACCATCGACCGTCACAACCGCATGGGCCTTATCCATTACATGTTGGGACAGGAAGAGGATATTGAGAAGATTATCATGCATAGTGAGACTTCTGCCAATCTCGACTATATCGTCTGCGAGAAGACTCCGCCAAATGCTACACAGTTGTTGCTCGAAAATAAGATTGACAATCTGGTTGCATATTTGCGTGAACGCTATGATTACATTATCTTGGATTCGACGCCTGCTCAGATTGTGGCCGACTCTGCCATTATCAATCATTGTGCCGATTTGACCACTTATGTGATGCGTGTGGGTTATCTTAATAAGAGTTCGTTCCCGTTCATCCAAGAGTTGGAGGATAAGAAGAAGTTCCAGAATTTGGCTATCATTATGACCGATGTGCCTCTGATCAAACGTCGTTATGGTGGCTATGGCTACGGCTACGGTTATGGCTATGGTTACGGTTATGGTTATGGCTACGGCTACGGTTATGGCTATGGCTACGGTTACGGTTATGGTTATGGTGACGAGAGTGAAGCCGGTGATCGTAAGAAAAACAAAATTGAACAATAAATAATTCATATATAATATGAAGGGAATAGTTCTTGCAGGCGGGTCAGGTACCCGCCTGTACCCTATAACTAAGGGTGTCAGCAAACAGTTGCTGCCTATATATGACAAACCGATGGTTTATTATCCTATTTCGGCCCTTATGCTTGCCGGAATACGCGATATTCTTATTATATCAACCCCCTACGACTTGCCTGGGTTTAAGCGTCTTTTGGGTGATGGGTCTGATTATGGTGTGCATTTCAGTTATGCCGAGCAGCCTTCACCCGATGGTCTTGCACAAGCTTTCATCATTGGAGAAGATTTTATCGGCGATGATTCCGTTTGTTTGGTGTTGGGCGATAATATCTTCCAGGGTAATGGGTTCGGCAAATTGTTGCGTGAGGCTGTTGCTTCGGCTGAGCAAGACAAGAAGGCTACCGTTTTTGGCTATTGGGTGGCTGACCCTGAGCGATATGGTGTGGCCGAGTTTGATAAGGCTGGCAATGTTCTTTCAATTGAGGAAAAGCCGAAGGAACCTAAATCTAATTACGCTGTGGTCGGACTTTATTTTTATCCGAACAAAGTGGTTCAGGTGGCCAAAGGTATCAAACCCTCTGCCCGTGGTGAGTTGGAGATTACCTCTGTTAATCAGCAGTTTCTCGAAGATGGTGAGTTGAAAGTGCAGCTTCTCGGACGTGGTTTTGCTTGGCTTGACACTGGTACGCATGATTCTTTGGCAGAAGCATCTACCTTTATCGAGGTCTTGGAAAAACGTCAAGGATTGAAAGTGGCATGTCTTGAGAGTATTGCTTACGAGAAAGGCTGGATTAACGATGATGATCTTCGTCGAATAGCTCAACCAATGGCTAAAAATCAGTATGGTCAGTATTTGCTGAATTTGATAAAAGAACGAGAGAAATGGAAGTAATAAAAACAGCCATAGAAGGTGTCTTTATTATTGAGCCTCGCGTATTTGGCGATGCTCGCGGCTATTTTTTCGAGAGTTTCAATGCTCGTGAATTTGCCGAAAAGACAGGAGTTCATGTCAATTTTGTACAAGACAACGAATCTATGTCGCACTATGGAGTACTCCGAGGCCTTCATTTTCAGCAACCTCCTTACACCCAAGCGAAACTTGTGCGTGTGGTGAAAGGCAGTGTGCTTGATGTTGCTGTAGATATTCGTAAAAATTCGCCCACTTATGGCCAGCACATTTCAGTTGAATTAACAGGTGAAAATCATCTGCAATTCTTTGTTCCCAAAGGTTTTGCGCATGGTTTCTCTGTTTTGAGCGACGAAGTTGTGTTCCAATACAAATGTGACGAGTTTTATGCCCCTCAGTCCGAGGGCGCTTTGGCATGGGACGACCCCGATTTGGCCATAGATTGGCGTATTCCTGCCGATAAGGTACTCCTTTCCGAAAAAGACCGTCATCATCCCAACTTCCGCGATTTTGTAACACCTTTTTAATTCTTATCGCAGATGAATATTCTTGTTACGGGTGCTAATGGACAGTTAGGCAATCACATGAGACTTCTCGGACGCGACTCTCGCCATCATTATGTTTTTACTGATGTCGAAGAGCTTGATATCACGAATCGTGAAGCAGTAAACAGTTGTGTTTTGGAGAACAAAATCGATGTGGTAGTCAATTGTGCCGCCTATACGAATGTGGACAAGGCTGAGGATGATGAAGCCACAGCCGACCTCATCAACCATTTGGCTGTTGGCTATTTGGCCGATGCTGTAAAACAAGTGAATGGGTTATTGATACATATCTCCACCGACTATGTTTTTGGTGGCAATCAAAACAATACCCCTTGCACCGAGCAAGAAACAGTCAATCCTACAGGTGCTTACGGGCGTACTAAATTGTCGGGCGAAAAAGCCGTCGTTGCTTCAGGGTGCCGATATATCATTCTTAGAACAGCTTGGTTATATAGCGAGTATGGCAAGAACTTTGTGAAAACCATGCTCAATCTCACATCAACAAAACCACAGCTCAATGTCGTTTTTGACCAGGTGGGCACTCCGACCTATGCAGGAGACCTTGCTGCTGCAATCTTCACTATCTTGGAGCAAGGCAAGCACCAAGGTAACGAAGGGATCTATCATTATAGCAACGAAGGAGTTTGTAGTTGGTATGACTTCACCAAAGAGATAGCCCGCCAAGCTGAGCACAAGTTCTGCGAGATACTCCCCTGCCACAGCAATGAATTTCCCAGCAAAGTGGTTCGTCCCAGTTTCTCGGTCCTTGATAAAACTAAATTCAAAAACTCCTTTGGAATCGTTGTTCCTTATTGGGTAGACAGCCTCCGTAAATGTATAATCAATTTAAAGCGTTATGAATAAATATTTTGTGCATGAAAGTAGTTATGTTGACGACGATGTCGTCATAGGTGAAGGAACCAAGATTTGGCACTTCTGCCATATTCAAAAGGGCGCCCAAATTGGGGCCAATTGCTCTTTTGGCCAAAATGTGAACGTGGGTAACAATGTCCGCATTGGCAATGGGGTTCGCATCCAGAACAATGTTTCCGTTTATGAAGGAGTTGAAATAGAGAACAATGTTTTCTGTGGTCCAAGTTGTGTCTTCACCAATGTCACCACCCCTCGAGCCCATTTCCCCGTGCATGGCATCTATGCCAAGACCCTCATTAAAGAGGGTGCCTCGCTGGGAGCCAATTCCACCGTGGTATGTGGTCATACAGTGGGACGCTCGGCCCTCATAGCCGCAGGAGCAGTTGTGACACATGATGTCCCCGATTATGCTCTCATGGCAGGGGTGCCCGCACGAAGAATCGGTTGGGTGTGTGAATGTGGCAAACGCCTTGATGGAACTTTGAAATGCTCCTGTGGCCGCCATTATCATGAAACAGCCGAGGGGATTCTTCAGCAATATTAATTCTTATCATTGTTTTTCGATCATTTTGCACAAGGGCTGATAATTCCTTTGTGGTGTTTCGCTTTCGCCCATTATCCAAGATATACCATATATATTTTCATTATAATAATTGAAATCCGAGGCGAAAAATAGTGTATTTTATTGATATACATAATTTTGTATGATTTTTGTAAAAACGACGTGCCAAAATGAGCCCAATTTTGGTGAAAAGCGGATATTTTTTGATGAAATGAGTGTTAGAAACCGCCCCCTGCCGTAATTTTTTGAAAAATTTTTTTTCAATCCAACGTGCTGAAAAACAATGACTGCGTGTCGGCATGGTAGAAAAAGTGAAAAAAATATTTGGTGGGAATGAAAAAAGGTCGTATCTTTGCACTCGCTTTCGACGGAAGAAGGGCCTCTGAGAGAGGGGCTGAGAGAGGGGCGGAAGCGAGAGGACATTGAATTTCTGAGATCATGAGATAGCGTGTGTCGGAGGTCCTGCTGAGGCAGGACGGAGACACAGACGAGTCAAAGGTTAAAAAATAAAGAACAATTCTTACAATGAAGAGTTT